>CAYUWH010000017.1:2132-27617 GCA_964448615.1 uncultured Candidatus Peribacteria bacterium | reverse complement strand
GAATCTATGATTACAACACTGACAAAACGCGAGACTGTGTACGCAACGATTCTCCTTTCTCTGTTTTGGATCTTTACGATGTGGGGCATCTGGACGAAGGGAGTCTACGCATTGGGTTGGAATCTCACCGTCTTTACCGGTGGCCTGATTCTTCTTTATAAATACTCCCGCGAACCAAAGCGCCTGACAAAACATGAACTTGTGTGGCTTATTCCCCTGCTCCTGATCGCCCTGAGCTACAGCCTCTATGAAAATCCATTCGTGAAGGGAATAAACATGCTCGTACTACCGGTGCTGTTCAGTGCCTACTGGATGATCACTTCCACCAAGCATCATGAAAAAGTACTCTGGAATTTGCCCTGGATTCGGAGACTGATTGAACGCGGATTCGGATTTCTCAGGCAAATCGAGCCCGGCATTTCCGCGATCATGCATGCCCTTATTCCGGGAGGAAAACACCAATCCGATCTCGCAAAACGCATTGTGATCGGCCTCGTCATTTTGCTCTGCGTCTCACTCCTCTTCTTCATTCCCCTCCTCTCCGCCGCCGACTCCGCCTTTGCAGAGATGATGAAAAGCGTTCAGCAATTTGTCTTGGATCTCATTGAAGTGGAAACATTACTGAAAATCGTGGCGTTCCTGATCCTCACTGTCCTTACTCTTGCCGGCTTCTTTCAATGGACCAAAGAAGAAGAATTTTCCACGAAGAAGGAAGCAAAACAGATGGACGCAGTCATTTCAGGAATAGTACTTGGCGGCATTCTGCTCCTCTACACTCTCTTCCTCTTCACACAACTGCAAGCGTTGTGGGTGCATGAACTCCCGCGTGAATTTTTGATGACGGAACGTCTTGTGAAGGCGGGCTTTTGGCAATTGTTCTTCTTGAGCGGCATCAACGTGTTTCTCTTTCTGTTGTACTACCGTCGCACTTCCAAGCCTGTGCAGTACATTCTCATCGCCTTCATGTTTGCATCGTTGTTGTTGCTGCTCTCAGCGGCAAAACGCATGGGCATGTACGCCTTCTATTATGGATTCAGTTACGAGAAGTTTTTTGCCACCTACACGGTGCTCTTTGCCGTCTTCCTCTTTATGCGCCTGATCACGGCGCTGTTTCAGCCTGGAAAAACCGATATCCTCCGCTATCTCGTGATTTCGTTCGTCTGGATGTACGCCGTTGCCACGGTGTTGCCGGTGGAACAAATGATTTTCCGGACGAATCGGGCACTCGCGCAGCGTGCGGATACGCGCATCGATATGCGTGAATTGAAGATGCTTTCCGGCGACGTGTATCACTTGGGAGCAGAGCAGGGCCTCCACCAAGATTGGCAGGGCTGGCTCATGGAAACAGCAGCAATTTCGCGCGAGAAGAAGTTCTACGAGCTCACGCTGACCGATCTGTGGATACGCGCCACTCAGGGGGTAGTGCCAAAGCAGCGCCCGTCCGGGAGTCTCTTCTTAGAGCCTTGACTTTTTTGCTTGCCATCCCTAAAGAGTCTCGTAATACATTCTTCTTCATGTTCCCATGAATGCACGCAAAAACAGCGATGACACCGAAAAAACCGCATCGAAGGTGCCTCCTTTTGAGAAGATAACTGCCGTCGAAGAGACGGAAGAGGCTCGTGCAAATCGCATGATTGCCGCCATTGAGATGGAAGCGGAAAAAACGACAATGGAGATCGGCATGCAAAAGCAGCAGCAAGAAGACAAAATGCAGGAGGAGGCCCTGGCCGAAGTCCGCGCGTATGCCGAGAAAGAGCCAGAAATTATTCTTGCTACGACACAACAGGAGATGAAGAAAGAGCTGGCAGCTCTCGAATCATCCTTCCGCGCACGTGGCAAAAAGATCGCCGCACATCTCGCGGATTCCATGCTTGATTTCACTTCCCTTTCCCGTTCATAGTTTATGGCCGTCGTTAAGATGCAAAAAATCGCCGTCATTGCCCACCGCTCAAAGGAGGAGGCGTTACTGGATCTTCTGCAGAAAGAAGGCGTTCTCGAAATCAGCAATACTCAGGAATCGGTGGAAATCGACCACACGGAAGTGCGCTTCCGATACGCAGAACTGGATTTTGCCATCCAGACACTCATGCCTTTTGCTGATAAAAAAACTCAGGCTGCGCTGCGCGTGAAAGCGACGGAAGAACAGATTGTTCATGCGGCACTTCATGTGGATATCGCACAAATCGTTGCCGATGTACACGAGTTGGAGGCGCAGGCAAAGCATGTACAGACTCGTCTTACAGCCCTCGAAGGCGGAGGAGGAGGAGGCGGTGACGATGTGCAACCTGCGTATTTCACGTCATCGGCGATCAAAGATGAAGCTGACAAAATCGGCTCCGGTACGCCGGAACCTTCCCTTGATCAGCAGCAAGCCATCCTACTTGAGCAGGCGACCGTAAAAAAATCTCTCCATACTATTGAGGAGAAGCGTAAAAGCCTTGCGGCGGAACTCCCGTCACTCGTGCTTGCCAGACAGTATCTTCGCTGGTTGCATGACAAGCAGACTGTGCGCGAGGCCATGCATCGGACCCGCAGTACGGTCGTCGCCATGGGCTGGCTCCCTAAAAACAGATTGCAAACATTAGAATCAAAGCTAGAGCGCGTCATTCCGCAAAGCGCACTCGTCAAAATCAAACCCGATGAACATGAGGAGAGCCCCATTCTGCTCAATAACCCCGCATTTTTGAAGCCTTTTGAAAGCGTCACCATGCTCTATGGCTTGCCCCAAAGTTCAGAGATGGATCCAACCCCCATGCTCTCGCTCTTCTTTATTCTCTTCTTCGGGTTATGTCTCACTGATGCCGGGTACGGCTTGGTCCTCTCCATTATCATGGGCTTGTTTATCTGGAAGAAAAAATTAAGCATTGAAGAGGGTCGGCTGTGGTGGTTGCTGCTCATCGGCGGCATCGTGACATTCTTCGTTTCGATTCCCTTTGGAGGATGGTTTGGGCTCACGCCGGATAAAGTGCCCTCGATCTTTACGGTCGATACAAATGGCGACGGAGTCGCGGATCTCTTTAAAGGACAGATTTGGAATTTGGGAGAAACTAAGGGCATTACGTTCCTTCAAAATCTATCAATTGCGCTTGGATTGATGCACATCTCCTTCGGTATTTTCCTCGCCGGCATTTCTAAGTGGGTTTCCGGAAAAAAAGCCGCCGCGTTTTGGATCGACTGGACGACTCTCATTCTGTTTGTCACCATTGGCGCATATTTCCTCGTTCCGCCCACAATGCAATCATCCGCGCTCTATGGAATCTATGCCGCTATTGCGTTGGTCATTTGGGGAAAGGGATACGGTTCATCGTTCTTTGTGCGACCTATATTCGGCTTACTTGGACTGTTGAACCTGGCGATGGGCATGCTCAGCAATACATTAAGCTATCTCCGCCTTCTCGCGCTGGGTTTGGTGACGGGTGCCTTGGCACTGGCAGTGAATCTTGTGGGGGAGCAAATTGGCGGACTCCTGCCAACCTACCTCGCTATTCCCGTCATCGTGATCATCTACCTCCTCGGACATCTTGTGAACATTGCACTCAATACGCTCGGCGCCTTCATCCACTCCGGACGTCTTCAGTTCGTCGAGTTCTTCAGCCAGTTCTTCGAAGGAGGAGGCCGACCATTCCAACCCTTCAAGCGTTCCCTTCCATCCGCTTCTTAATTTTTTCAACCCCTTTCCCTCTCTTCTTATTATGAAGAAACTCTCTTTTCTCACTATCGCACTCGCGCTTTTCCCTGCCATCGCACTCGCGCAGGATGCAGAGTCGACCGCAGTGGCCTTCTCGCACTGGCCGCTGGCTCTCGCTGTCATTGGTGCGGCACTTGCCACCATTTTGCCCTGTATCGGTTCATCGGTCGGCGTGTCCATGGTCGGTCAATCCGGAGCAGGCCTGCTCACCGAGAAGCCGGATCTTGCCGGTAAGGTGATCACGCTCGCCGTTCTTCCGGGATCACAAGGTTTGTACGGAATGGTCATCTCGTTGCTGTTCCTCTTTAACTTCGGTCCTTCGATTCTGGATCAATCGATTTCCCTAACATCCTTGCAAGGCTGGGCGATCTTCGGCGCGTTCTTGCCCGTCATGTTCACCTGTCTCGTCTCCGCTCTATATCAAGCAAAAGTCTGTAGCGCAGGAATGCACATGCTTGCTCGCGATGGACGCCTTGCCGGTCGCGTCATCACGCTCGCCGCTCTCGTGGAAACGTACGCTCTTCTCGGATTCCTTATTTCCTTCTTCATGTTGAACGCTCTCAAGGCGGGCATCCTGAGTTAATCGCTCTTATGGCACTCCAACATATTCTCGACGCGATCAAAACCGAGGCTGACGAGCGCATTGCCGCCGCTCAGGCGAAGTACGATGCCGCGATGAACGCAATGCGCGACTCTGCGAACCAATTCATCACACAGAAGCGTCGGCAGATTACCGAGCAAAAAGAACAGAATATGCGCCAGATCAAAGAAAGAGCCGAGTCCCATGCACGCATGCTTCGCAACAATGCCCTACTGACCAAGAAGCAAGAATGCATGGAGCACCTCTATCATCAGGTGCTCGACGATCTCTCGAATCTTCCTAAAGACAAGACGGAAGTCATCCTCAAGAAGTGCTTGTCGCTCATCCACGAACACGGCGTCATCCACCCGGCCAAACCGCACGAAGCGTTTCTCGCGAAGCTGCTTCCGGCGGGGTGCACGATGGGTACGGCAATCGATAGTGCGGGAGGGTTCCGGTTTTCTTCCGCTACAAAGGATTACGACTTCAGTTATGAATTTATCGTACACAGCCTCATTCTGCCGCAATCAGAAGTGCAGGTGGCGAGCGAGCTGTTCCCATCACTCTCGTAATGTCTTCTCCCACTTCTCCCATCGGCGCAAAGTATGCCTTCGGGTACGGCCGCATCGGCGTGCTGCAACAGGAGCTTTTGACTCCGTCGGATATCGACCGTCTGCTTGGCGCTCACAGCGAAAAGGAGCTGCGTCAGGTATTATCGGAAATCAAGCTAACGGCGCATGTGATGCCGCTGGACGATATACAAGAACTTGTGCCAGCGATGGAGCGCTGGCTGAAGGACGAGGTGGAGAAATTATCCCCTCCCGACAAGCGGGATGTCTTCAGCATTCTGTGGCTGCGCGAAGATTTGCCAGTCCTTGCGTATTACTTAAAGAAGCATCATGGCCAGACATCACCGATCAGCAACGATCCACCTGCTGCCGTGACCATGTATGACTTGCGACAGGTGAAAGCTCTGATTTTTGAAGGAAAGAATGATCATCAAGCGTTGCCGGACAACCTCGTACAGTTCATCGAACGAATAAAATCCCGTACCAACATCAGCCCTCAGGAAATTGACAGTGAGGTGGCGCAGTTTGTCGCGCATACGCAGATGGAAATCGCGCGTCGCAGCCGGAGCCGCTTGATCAAGAGGTACGCATCGCACCTGATCGATCTTCAGAATATCCGCACGTCGCGTCGGCTCGACGACAGTCAGGCAGCTCGTTTTCATTTTGTGGAAGGCGGTGAAATCGATGTCGATTTGCTGACACAGGATATCGACAAAATGAGTATGCTCATTCGCCAGTCTTCTCTTCCTGACAGCGTGCTTAAGAGCGTCGTGGCCGGCGATGAGTCAGCCGTGATGCTGGAGCGCGGTCTCAATCGCGGCCTCGCTCATGATATCGCCGAGATGCGCAGCATCCCCTTGAGCATCGAACCGATTTTTGCCTTCGCGGTCATCGCGCTGTCGCACATCCTCCTCATTCGCACTATTCTCATAGGCAAAGTCGCGAAACTTTCTGCGCAGGACATCTCGACCATGCTGCCTCCGTTCTTCTCCACTTCCATTGCTAATGCCTGACATGCCCGGATATCGCATCGCCATCGTCGGCCCCAAAGAAGCCGTTGCAGGATTCGCGCTTTTGGGCGTGGATGTCGTGCCTGCCTATTCTGTCAGCGAAGCAGTCGACGTGCTCCTGCGTCTCAAAAAAACAACGGAATCCGATGCTACGGGTCGCGAACGCAATACCTACGGCATTGTCTTTCTTACTGAGGACCTCGCGGGAGGTATTTCAGCAGAAGATGAAAAGAAACTCTCCCGCGGGGCACTTCCGGCCATCATTCCGCTTCCATCCCATCAGGGATCGAGCGGGTACGGCCTTGCCCGTCTCAAGCGCATCGTCGAGCGCGCCATCGGTTCCGATATCCTTCAGTAATTCCCCCTTCTCATTTTCACACACCTTGTATGCCACATGAATCCATTATCAGTAAAGTTGCCGGACCGCTGGTCGTCGCCAAGGGTATGAGCGATGCAAAAATGTTCGAGGTCGTGCGCGTCTCCAAAGAACGCCTTATCGGCGAGGTGATCGAGCTCCATGACGGCGAGGCATCTATCCAGGTCTACGAAGAGACCTCCGGCATCATGCCAGGTGAACCAGTGGAACGCACAGGACTAACACTGTCGGTCGAACTCGCCCCGGGCTTGCTTACATCCATCTTCGACGGTATTCAGCGTCCTCTGGAACTCATCGAGCAGGCAAGCAAGAGCCCGTACATCGCGCGCGGCATCGAAGTACCCTCACTCGATCGCACCAAGAAGTGGGACTTCACTGCGGTTGCAAAGAAAGGTCAGGATGTGAAGCCCGGCGACATTATCGGCACGGTCCAGGAGACGACACTCATTGAGCACAGGATTATGATTCCTCCATCGATCACCGGTACCTTGAAGAGCATCACGTCCGGCAGCTATACGATCGAAGAGATTATCGCAGTCGTTGAGACGGAGAAGGGGGAGGAAAAGATCGCGATGCTTCAGCGCTGGCCGATTCGCATCCCGCGTCCTGTGAAGGGGAAGCTGAGTGCAAATGTGCCGCTTGCCACCGGCATGCGCGTGCTCGATATGCTCTTCCCGATGGCGAAGGGCGGCGCAGGCGCGATCCCAGGACCGTTCGGCGCCGGCAAAACAGTGACGCAGCAGAGTCTAGCCAAATACTGCGATGCGCAGGTGATTGTGTATATCGGATGTGGCGAGCGTGGCAATGAGATGACGGAAGTACTCACGGAATTCCCACATCTCACGGATCCGAATACCGGCGAGCCGCTCATGAAACGCACGGTGCTCATCGCCAACACCAGTAACATGCCGGTGGCCGCTCGCGAGGCATCGGTGTACACGGGCATCACAATTGCCGAGTACTACCGCGACATGGGATATGACGTCGCTCTCATGGCGGACTCTACGTCACGATGGGCCGAAGCCATGCGCGAAATTTCGGGACGTCTCGAAGAAATGCCGGGTGAAGAAGGCTATCCCGCTTACCTCGGCTCCCGCACTGCAGGCTTTTACGAGCGTGCCGGCCGTGTGACCTGTTTGGGGGGAAACGAAGATCGCCTCGGTTCGCTGTCCGTGATCGGCGCCGTATCGCCGCCAGGCGGAGACTTCTCCGAACCGGTGACGCAAAACACGCTCCGTGTCACCAAAGTATTCTGGGCACTCGATGCAAAACTCGCCTATAAGCGCCACTTCCCTTCGATCAACTGGCTGCAGAGCTACTCGCTCTACACCGAAAACCTTTCGGCGTACTTTGATGAAAAGATTGCCAAAGATTTCAGTGTCAACCGCGAGCGGGCCATGCGCATGCTCCAGGACGAAAGCAGGTTGGAGGAAATTGTGCGTTTGGTGGGTATGGAATCGCTCTCCCCACGTGAACAGCTGCTACTCGAAGCGACTCGCATGATCCGCGAAGATTTTCTCTTCCAGAATGCCTTCGACCCGAAAGATGCGTATACGTCACTCACAAAGCAGTACCGATTGCTCAATGCCATTTTGTACTTCTACGACACGGCCCTGCCGATCGTGGAGCAGGAAGACTTTAACATGCAGCAAATCCGTACGCTCCCGGTGAAAGATGCGATCGCTCAGGCGCATCTCATCGACGAAGAACAATTGCAGAACTTCGACGCGCTCAAGACACAGATCGGAAACGAGCTGGCCGGATTGCGCATTACAGCCCCCGTCGCCGCATAATTCTTTTTATTTTCCTTCATTTTTCATTCCCACTTCGCCAATGTCCACCCTCGCCTACAAGACTGTCACGAGCATCGCGGGACCACTCCTGATTGTAGGAGGGATCAAAGATGTTGCGTACGATGAACTCTGTGAAATCGAACTTCCATCCGGTGAAAAACGTCTCGGGAAAGTGCTCGAAGCCAAATCCGACATGGCCGTCGTGCAGCTGTTTGAATCCACGCAAGGCGCGGCGACCGCCGGGACGAAGGTCCGCTTCCTCGGACGACGTTTCGAACTGTCGGTGTCCGAAGATATTCTTGGCCGCATCTTCGACGGATCCGGTCGCCCGATCGACGGAGGGCCGGCGATTCTTCCTGAAGCCAAGCTTGATATCAACGGTTCCCCGATCAATCCATTCACCCGCGAATTTCCGGATGACTTCATCCAGACAGGCATCAGTTCCATCGACGTGCTCAACACGCTCGTACGTGGCCAGAAGCTCCCCATTTTCTCGGGAGCCGGTCTGCCACACGCAAAGCTTGCTGCACAGATCGCGCGCCAGGCACGTATGTTGACACCATCCGAAGTGAAGGCACACAACCCCGACACCGATGTTCCCGCCGAGCGCGAACACGAAAAATTCGCCGTCGTCTTTGCCGCAATGGGAGTGACGTATGAAGAAGCGCAATACTTCCGGCAGGAATTCGAGCGCACGGGTGCGATCTCGCGTGCCGTCCTCTTTGTGAATACTGCGGATAACCCCGTGGTCGAGCGCATTGCAACCCCTCGTCTTGCTCTCACTGCAGCCGAATATCTTGCTTTCGAAAAAGACTATCACGTGACAGTGATCCTGACCGATATGACCAACTACTGCGAAGCACTGCGCGAGGTGTCTGCCGCTCGAAAGGAAGTGCCCGGCCGACGCGGCTATCCGGGATATCTCTATACCGATCTTGCCACGATGTACGAACGCGCAGGCCGCATTCGCGGACGCAAAGGAAGCATTACGCAGATTCCGATTCTCACGATGCCAGAAGACGACGTGACGCACCCTGTTCCGGATTTGACCGGTTACATCACAGAAGGACAAATTCGTCTAGATCGTGGATTGCACCAGAAAGGGACGTTCCCACCGGTCATTCCTATGGGATCACTCTCGCGCTTGAAGGGCAAGGCGCAGGGTGAAGGCAAAACCCGCGAAGATCACTCTGGCATGGATGCCCAGCTGACCGCCGCCTACGCCCGTGGTATTGAGATCCGCGAGCTCGCAGTAATCCTCGGCGAAAGCTCGCTCAATGAAGTCGATAAGGCCTACCTGCGTTTCGCCGATCGCTTTGAAAAAGAATTCCTTGCGCAATCGGAAGGGGAAGAACGCTCGATCTACCGCTCCCTTGAAATCGGCTGGGATCTCCTCTCCGATCTTCCGCGATCCGAACTCAAGCGTGTCAAAGGAGCACATGCCGACAAGTATCTTCCCAAGAAATAGTCCGGTTTTTTTCTCCATCTACATCTCCTCTCTCCAATGGCTGTCCTACACGTCAATCCCACCCGCATGTCCCTCATGGATCTCAAGCGCCGCACCACGGCAGCCAGTCGCGGACATAAGTTGCTGAAGGATAAGCAGGACGGCCTGATGAAGCACTTCATGAGCATCATTCGTGATGCCCGCAGATTGCGCGAGCAAGTGGAACAGGAACTGAGCAGCGCTTTTCGCAGCTTCCTGTTCGCATCGGCATGGATGAGCGACGCGCAGATGGAAAATGCATTATCCAGTCCCCAGGCAAGTATGGAGCTGACCGTGGAAACGAAGAACGTCATGAGCGTGCGCATTCCGGTTTTCACATTGCATCGTGAGGGATCTATCAAGACCTACGGCTACGCCACGACCAATGCGTTGCTCGATACGGCCATCGATGCGTTCGAGCGCGCATTCGAAACGCTTGTCATGCTAGCGCAGATTGAAAAACAGGCGGAGAACATGGCGATCGAGCTGGAAACAACCCGCCGTCGCGTGAACGCCCTGCAATACAAGATGATCCCGGATCTCAAAGACACGGTGAAGTACATCCGCATGAAGCTTGATGAAGCCGAGCGCGGAGCAATCATTGGAACCATGCGCGTGAAAGCGCAGATCCAAGCACAGGAAGAGAATGCGCCGCAGCCGTTGATTGCGGGAAAGGGGGCGGTGTAAGCGGAAGAATCCGCCTGAGGGTTGGCCGGAATGCCGGATGCCTGTAGTATCCATCAGTTATGTTTCAACACATCATCACTTGGCTGGAGCAGACCGCGCAGTCCGTACCTCTTCCGCTCTTTGTCATCGTCGGCGGCATCGTCGAGGAGATTATTGCGCCCATTCCTTCCCCCTTGGTTTCAACGTTGGCAGGAAGTATTACCGCAGCCCAGCAACTCGGTATTCTCTATCTCCTTTGGATCTGCGCCCTGGCCACACTGGCAAAGACCATCGGCGCATGGCTCTTCTACGTGCTCGGAGACAAATTGGAAGGCGTAGCCGTCCCCCGCTTCGGCAAGTACATCGGCGTCAAGCATGAGGATCTGGAACGCTTCGGCGAGCATTTCAAGGGCACGTGGAAGGATGAGGTCATCCTCCTTGTCTTACGCTCCATCCCCGTCATGCCGAGCACCCCGATCTCAGTGCTCTGCGGCATTCTGCACATCAACCTGCGCACCTTTTTCGTCGCCACCTACATCGGGTTCTACATCCGCAATCTCACGTTCATGCTGCTTGGTTATACCGGCCTCGCCGCGATGGGATCGCTCATGGAAGGGATCGATACGGCTGAGACCATTTTTAAGATCCTCATCGTCGCCGGAGGCTTCGGCGTCATTGGCTGGCTCTATTGGAAACGGCGGAGCGGACATCCCGCGCAGTTGCTGAAACAGCGGAACGGAGAAAAGGAACTATAAACTATGCGAAACCGCGATATTGCAGCAATACTCTCTCTCACAAATCCCCTTTGTCCGGATCGAAGATAGAAGGAGGCAACTGCATGCCGGCCAACAGCTGCGCAATACGTTTGCCGCCGTATATCGAAGGCAAGATTCCCACGCCGTTGCAGCCGAGGTTATAGAGCAACGCAGCGTTATGCGGTTCAAAACCGACGCGGCGCACATTATTCGGCGTGTAGCCCATGAGTCCCTGCCATAAAAATGCCCGTGTCGCTTTGGGGGCGAAATCGCGATACGTCGTCCGCAATTCCCGATCTAATTCCTCCTCAATGTTTGCCGGGAACGGCGTGGATGCATCGTAGATCGCACGGTCGGGCAATTTCCGCTCCGGACCGCCGATGCACACGAGAGAATGCCGCGCCTTATCACGCTCATACGGACGGCGCGTCAGGTAGTGATAGGCATCGTGAAAATCCATGTTACGGTGATAGCTGACCGCGAGCGCCGGTTGGTCCGGCTCATCGAAATATCCCGCCATGTAGCCGATAAGTCCGCGCACGGTCATGTGGAATGCCGTATCGATTTCCGGGCCCGCTGTGTTCTCGATCGAGAAATTCTCAAACCCGTTCGTGCAGAGCACGACACGGCGCGCATTGATCGAAGGCCCGGTCGTCTTAAGCATTGCCTTGCCGTCTCCAAGCAGAATGCGCTCAACGGGAAGATGTTCCGCGATGCGCAACCGATCGCCGTAACGGGTCGTCATCCAGCCTGCCAATTCTTCACAAAACAGCGCGCTGTTCATACATCCTTTCGGAGACGCCTCCGCTGCGATGAAGAGCGGATTATCGGTCTGTAGAGCGCGTAAGATCGTGGAATGCGGCACCTGCAACACATATGTTGCGAGAGCCTCCGGAATATCCCGCAGGACGGGAGAGCTCGTGTGCACCAAGAGCGGAGGATCAATCAATCCCGCCTTGGCACGCAACGCTTTCTCCTCCAACTGCACGAGAATCTGCTGTGTCGTGCTGAATCCCGCGAATCCTTTGCAGCGATAAAAGGGCGTGTGCAGCTGACATTCGCGGAGAATATCCTCGATAAGTCCCCATGCCGATTCCACGGCGAACTGCCCCTGCGCCGCCATTTCCAAACCGAATCCCCGGGCAATATCCGAGAATGGGCGCTCAAAATAACTGACAGTCTGTCCGGCGTTTCTGCCGGTCGCGCCGTGCGCGATGCGTCCGGCATCCACAAGAACTACATTTGCCGACGTCATCTTCAGTAGATAGTACGCCGTCGAGATTCCCGCGATGCCCGCGCCGACGATGGCGATATCGCAGGCCGCATCCCGCTCAAGCCGAAAATGCGGGCGTTCGCCTTGCAATTGCGCAAGCCAAGGAGAGGAGAGGGGTGTTGAGTCCATCGGGAAAATGTTCTTCTTAATTATACCACATTTTGGCTCTCTCTTGAAGAAAGAGTACATTCCACTCCCCTCTCACAATCCTTCGAAAAAATCTACGATCGCTTGCGCCGTACCCTGCGGCCATAGGTGCGGATAGTAGCTGCCATTGCGCTCTTGATCGATGGTATGCGGACAGAACACGACAGGATTCTTACTGCACTCCAAAGCGCGGACGCAGGAGAGCGATGCAGGATCCGCCTGCTCGGTCACCGTCGAACAGGTATTTTCCGCCATGCGAATATCGCGCATTGCAATCGCACTCGCGTGCGGCGAGAGAGAGTCTTTCGGATTATTGATGATCATGGCCGCGGAAGGCCCCGCACACTTCTTCATGACGACAGATCCGCCGACTGTTGCCGACCCGCGCACCACGCCGCCGCGCGCACATGCGACGGCATTTGCAAACCACGCACCGAGCGAATGACCGACGACAAAGATACGATCCAAATCGAGGCACGTACTGTTCCCAATTTCCTCCACGATCGCATCAAAGAGCGCGATATCCCGCAACTCCTGCGCCTTATCGCCGGGGTCCGACCACGAATACGTGCCATTCCCATTCGCGATGCCGGAGGGATACGCGATGATGTAATCCGATGCGTTTCGATCCAATCCGAAATAGCTCCGCACCTGCTCATTGTTGTTGGTGCGACCATGAAACGCGATGATCAACGGAGAAGGTGTGTCGGCATTTGCCCTATTCGTTGTGAAGAGATAGCTGCGATCTTGCCCCCCAACGGAAAGTGTCAAGGAAGGACTGCGCTCCATCTTGCCGCATGCGGACGAACGATTGCCTGCGAGACGTTCTTCATCATGCCGCACAAACCGCGCGATAAGATCGGCGGCGCGCTCACGCGAAATGGGCTCCCAGGGAATATAGGACCAGCTCCCAAGAACTTTTTGCCGGTCCAGCTCCGCAACGTAGGGCTGATACCATTTCTCCCCCGCTTGTTCCGTCACAGTATTCCCATACGCGAGTACCGCCATCTTCACCGCTTCCGCAAACACAATCGGTTGATCGGGCTTGAACAGCGTGCGCGAGCCGACGCTGTAGCCATTCACGATCCCGCGCCGTTTCGCCGCGCACACAAACGGCGCGTACCACGCATCGGCACTGACATCCGCGAAACAATCATCCGATACCGGCTCGGCATGCCCTTTTGAGCGGAACACAAGCTTCAAAAATTCCGCGCGGTTGACCGTGTCTTTCGGATGAAAGTTACCGTCGGGATACCCGCTGATCGATCCTTTATCTTGAAGATAGGTCACAGCTTCCTGATACCCAACCCAGGACTTCGCCATATCCGGAAACGGCGGCGCACCTGCTGCGGCCACGACAGGCACTGTCTGCAGGAGTACGCACAGCAGCGCGAAACATCTTCTCATGCTTGAGAGGATACCGAACAATACTGCTATCAGACTGCATCTATCGCATTGGCACCATGAAATTTCATGCCTTCCCCGAACTTAAGAACAAATTATGTACTCAACTTTCCGTTAATGTCTCCTTAATCTTTCCTCTCTACACTGGATCCCACTTCGCAGATTTTGTACTATGCAATTTCTGTTTTTTCCTTTCTTTCTTATGAGAACTCTTCCTGTCTCTCTTCTCGCACTCAGCGCTCTCACGCTCGGCGCATGCCAAACTTCATCCCTGACCGAAACCGAAAAGGCTCCCGTTCCGGAATCCACGACTTCGTTCAACGGAGAATTGAAGCCCATCGATAAAGAACAGAGCGTCATCTCCTTCGTCGGCAAGAGCAATATCATCAACCATGAAGGCAAGTTCATGGAATACACGGCGCAAATCACGCTTGATGCGGCGGAGCCCGCCAATCTTGAGCGCGCAAAAATCAGCGCTGACATCGATCTCACAAGCGTCGTGACGGATGCCGGCGGCTTGAACGGCCACCTTCAGAAGGCGGACTTCTTTGCAACCGAAGAGTATCCCAAGGCAACGTTTACCTCCACGAGCATCGTGCGCAAAGACGGCAATCAATATGACATCACGGGCGATCTGACGATCAAGGGTGTGACAAAGAGCATTACGTTCCCCGCCGAAATCACGGATGCCTACATGACTGCGCACTATGATCTGCCGCGCAAGGATTTCGGCATCGGCAACGACAATTACGGCGACAAGCTTTTGGAAGAAACGGTACCCGTTGATGTAAAACTCGTGTTCCAGCAGTAAATCACTTATTTTGAATAAATTTTGTATTCATAAAGCCAAAATCCCGGATGTTCCGGGATTTTGGCTTGTGCATAGAGTAAATCGGTATAGTCTGCGCGGGCCCCGCAGCAAGAACGGCGGCGAATTTCTCAAAATGTTATGAACGAACACCCCACCGCCAAAAGCACCCCCATCCGCGATCCTCTCTCGGCCGCCGTCAATCGCATCATGTATTGGATCGGCTCCATCCCCTCACTGATTGCCCATACGATCTTTTTTGTTGCCAGCTTCTGCTTGGTGCTCTTTGGCTTCGATTTCAACACCATTCTTCTGGTGGTGACGACGATTGTGTCGCTGGAAGCGATTTACATGGCCATCTTCATTCAAATAGCACTGAACCAGGCTTCTCAGCGCTTGGAGGCCGTGCAAGAAGACATTGATGAAATTCAAGAAGACGTGGAGGAGATTGAGAAGGACCTCGACGACATTCAAGAAGACGTGGATGAAATTGAAAAAGATATCGATGAAATTCAAAAAGACGTCGACGTGATGGAGAAAGAAGACACCGCCGAACAAAGCCATCATGCAGAGCAAAAAGTCGTCCTGGAGCAAGTGGAGTCACGATTGGTAAAGCTGCTGACGCAGCTGGAAAAAATGAAAGACGGCATGAAATAACAACGAAATACCAAAACCCCCTCTTAGACCATTGCATAGATCAGGAGGTCATGATAGAAGGCGCGCTTCCTCTGGGAAAAAGCCAACGTATTGGCTGCAGAGGAACTCCTGCTCTTTAAAAGGAAGGTCACCATGAACGCTCAGTGCCTTGAAGTGATGCCTGATCAGATTTCGCCCGCAGTCGAGACCGAGGCGCAGCCGGATTTCACGCCCACGAGACAACAGGAAGCGACAATCGAGACTCCGGACGAAGCCGAGACCCAGCAGTCCGCATGGGAGATGCTCGGCCTGATCATCATCCTGGCAGGCATCATCCTGCTGCGCTATGTCCAGACGAGCGTGTGGCTGCACTCCTCCGGATGGTAAGACCGGAACGATGAAGAGCACATTTCCCCTGAACCAATGGTTCAGGGGAATGTTTTGTGAAGAGAATGATCGAAACTTCAAGAGAAGCACCGTATCATCTTCCCTATGAAACACTCCGCTCACCTGCTCCTGGCATGCCTTACTCTCGCTCTTGCGGGCTGCCAGTCTCCTCCTCCCACTCAAACCTCACAAGAACCTGTGCAGATTTCACAAACATCACAGATAGCGGAGCCCATCCACATCGTGGCGGATGATCTGCAGATTCCCTGGGATATCGCCTTCCTTCCTGATGGAGATCTGCTCGTGACCGAACGACCCGGAACACTGCTGCGCATCGGGGCGAACGAGGCGCGCATTCCCATCGAAGGCGTGTTGCATCGCGGAGAAGGCGGATTGCTCGGCATCGCACTGCACCCGAATTTCACCGAAAATCAGCAGCTCTATCTCTACCTGACAACACAGACTTCCTCGGGCATCGCCAACCGCATCGACCGTTATCGCCTGGAGGAAAACCGCCTGACGGACCGCACTGAAATTCTCACGGTAATTCCTGGCTCTTCGAATCATGACGGCGGACGCATCGAATTCGGGCCGGATGGCATGCTCTATGTGACGACGGGCGATGCATCGCAAAGCAACTGGGCACAAGACAGGAATTCACTTGCGGGAAAAATCCTGCGTCTGCGCGACGACGGATCGATTCCGTCTGACAATCCATTCGGCACGGCTGTGTATTCGTATGGACATCGCAATCCGCAGGGTTTGACATGGGATGCCAGCGGCCAACTGTGGGCAACGGAACACGGACGCAGCGGGATACAGTCGGGCTATGATGAATTGAACAAAATCGAAGCGGGAAAAAACTACGGCTGGCCGACCATTGAAGGACCGGAAACACGCGACGGTATGCAACTCCCCGCCCTGCATTCGGGCGCAAACGATACGTGGGCGCCGGCCTCTGCCGCCTATCACAACGGCAGCATTTTCTTCGGAGGACTGCGCGGCGAAGCGCTCTACGAAGCGATACTTCCGACATCTGCCGACGCTTCACCCGTGCTGAACACATATCTCCAAGGAACGTACGGCCGCATTCGCACGGTGCGAGTGGGACCCGATGGATTCCTGTACGTGACCACGAGCAACACGGACGGTCGCGGCAATGCCCGAGTCGGCGACGACAAGATTCTCAAGATTGATCCGAATTCCCTGCAGTAATACTCCTGACAACCTCTCGTGAATCCGGCATACTGCAAAGCCCCATGCCAAGCGGAAAACCAACAATGTTCGGCTTGCTCGCCCCCTATCGTTTACTGGTGGCGGCGCTCATCGTCCTTGCATTCCTCAGCAATGCACTGAACTTGCTGATCCCGCAAATTATTGCGCGAGGGATCGATGCATTTGATGTCGGCACATTCGATGCACGCTTCACTGTGTTGGAATTTTTCATCGTCTCAAGCTTGATTTTTTTCTTCACGTATTTACAGAACATCGTGCAGACATTCGCATCGGAGCGAGTTGCGAAAGATCTGCGTGAAGAAGTGTCTGCGAAAATTTCGCGTCAGAGCGTGTTGTTTATTCAGAATGCGACTTCGGCAAAGCTGCTGACAAATCTCACCTCTGATACCGATGCCGTGAAATTGTTCGTGTCGCAAGTGATTCCATCAATGCTGTCATCGATCTTCTTGATCATCGGATCGAGCGTGCTGCTCCTGCTGATTGATTGGCGGCTCGCGCTCACGGTGCTCGTCATTATCCCCATCATCGGCGGCACATTCGGATTTGTGCTCTCGCGCGTGCGCCCCCTGTTTAAGAAAACCCAGGAAATCATCGACCGACTCAACGGCATTATCAACGAAAGCATTCTCGGAGCCGCTCTGATCCGTGTGCTTAATTCTCAGCAGCCCGAAACGGAAAAGTTCGTGCAGGCAAATGCAGATGCGAAGGAGATCGGTTTAAAAATCCTGCGCATGTTCGCCAGCATGATTCCGATCGTCACGTTCGTCGCAAACATGGCCACGCTCGCGATCTTGCTGCTCGGCGGACACTTCGTGATTCAAGGGGGCATGACCCTCGGAGAATTTGCGGCGTTCAACAGCTATCTCTTGATTCTCATCTTCCCGATTTTCGTGATCGGCTTCATGAGTAACGTACTGGCGCGCTCAAGCGCCTCGTATGCGCGCATCGCGGAAGTGTTGCAAGCACCGGACGAACAAGACATCGGCACGCACAAGGCGGAACTGCGAGGCGACATCGACGCGCAAAACGTGTCGCTGCAATTCGGCGAACGCTTCGCGCTGAAGAACGTTTCGTTCTCCATTAAAGCCGGCATGCGCACGGCGATCATCGGGCCGACGGGTGCGGGAAAAACGCAACTGCTGCAATTGCTGACAGGCCTGCTCCCGCCGACGGAAGGCACCATCTCGTATGATGGAACACATCTCGCCGCGTATGATCCTGAATCGCTGCATCGCCAGATCGGGCTCGTCTTCCAAGACAGCGTGCTCTTCAACATGACACTCAGGGAAAATATCGCATTCGGCGGAGAGGTGAGCGACGAAGAGTTGGCCAGAGCGATCGAAGCGGCCGAGCTGCGCGATTTCATCGCGACATTGCCACAGGGATTGGACACGGTCGTCTCCGAGCGCGGCACAAGCCTTTCGGGAGGCCAAAAACAGCGCATCATGCTTGCGCGCGCATTGGTGCTGAATCCGAAAATTTTGCTCCTCGATGACTTCACCGCGCGCGTGGATGCCAATACCGAACAGCGCATCGTCGAACATCTCACGCGCCTCTATCCATCCGTCACATTGCTCTCCGTCACGCAGCGCATCGCATCAGTCGAACACTACGATCTCATCATCCTTCTCATGGAAGGAGAATTGCTCGCGCAGGGAACGCACCAGGAGTTAATGCGCACGTCTCCCGAATACGTGCAGATCGCCGAGTCGCAAAAAAGCACCCAACATTATGAACTACACGCTCACTAATGCCACCGGCTCCGAGGGCTCGCCCTTCCTGACGCTGCGCAAGCTGTGGCCGCTGCTGCAGGAGGAAAAGCTCAAACTCGTCTTCGCGTTCTTCGGGATCTTGTCGAATGCCGCGCTTAACCTCTTCATTCCGTTCGTGGTCGGTTACGCGGTGGACAACTACGTGCAGACGGGAAACTACGCAGGCGTGCTGCTCTCCTGCGGCGTATTACTTCTTCTCTTCTTGGCCTCGCTTGTGGTGGCGTACATGCAAACGATCATGATGGGCAGCGTCGCGCAGCGCATGCTCTTCAATTTGCGTAACACGATCTTCCGGAAATTGCAGGAACTGCCCGTCGCGTTTTTCAATCAGAATAAAGCGGGCGATCTGATCTCGCGCATCAACAACGACACGGATAAGCTAAACATGTTCTTCTCGCAATCGCTCATGCAATTCATGGGCAACTTGTTCATGATGCTCGGCGCGGCGATGTTCTTGCTAATTATCAACTGGAAACTCGGGCTGGCGACGCTGCTTCCTTCGGTGGGACTCTTCATCTTTACGCAAGCGGTTTCCGGCTGGGTACAGCGAAAAAACGCAGCCAGCTTGCAGCGCACCGGCAGCTTGAGCGCCGAAATTCAGGAGAGCTTGCAGTACTTCAAAGTCATCGTCGCGTTCAATCGCCGCGATTTTTTCCGCAAGCGTTTCTCGGAGTCGAACACCGCGAATTTCACTGCGGCACTCAAGGCGGGAAATGCGAACAACATCTTCATTCCGATCTACGGTTTCTCCTCGAACATCGCATCGCTGATCGTGCTCTCGTACGGCATCGTCTTGATTCTTGATGGGGAGTTTACGGTTGGCCTGCTGATCAGTTATCTCACGTATGTCACGCGCTTCTACGATCCGCTCCGCCAGATCGCCGCGCTCTGGGCTTCGTTCCAAACCGCGATGGCGGGATGGGATCGGATTACCGCGATTCTCTCGATGAAATCCGATCAGGAACTGTTGCTTGCAGATGCCAAAAAGAACAATAACAGCCTTCTCACCTTCGAGAACGTGCACTTCGCGTATCCCGATGGAAAAGAAGTGCTGCGCGGCATCGACTTCACCCTGGAGCGCGGCAAAACGTACGCGCTCGTTGGTCCGACCGGCGGCGGCAAAACAACGACCGCATCGTTGATGGCGCGCTTGTATGATCCGACCGAAGGCATCGTGCTCCTCAATGGAAAAGATATCCGCTCGTACGAACCCGCAGTGCGCACACAGAAGATCGGGTTTATCCTGCAGGAACCGTTCTTGTTCCTCGGCACGCTGCGCGACAATATTTTGTATGGCAACGAGGCGTATCAAGATCTGACGAGCGATCAATTGAAGGAATTGCTCACCCAGGAACATCTCGCGCATTTACTCGCTCGTTTCGAGCAGGGATTGGATACTCCCGTCACGGCAGGCGGAGAAACAATCAGCTTGGGCCAGCGGCAATTGATCGCGTTCATGCGCGCGGTGTTGCGTCATCCGGAATTGCTCATTCTCGATGAAGCGACGGCGAATATCGATACGGTCACCGAACAGTTGCTTGAGGACATTTTGCGCAAACTTCCGCGCGAAACGACGAAGGTGATTATCGCCCACCGCTTGAATACCATCGAAAACGCCGATGAAATCTTCTTCGTGAACGCAGGCGAGATCATCCGGGCAGGTTCCATGGAACACGCGCTCGAAATGCTCATGCACGGGAAACGGGCGAGCTAAAGTAAAATTACTGACTGCCTCGATCGCATTTCCTAGCTCACCCTCACCCCCAGCCCCTCTCCCACAGGGAGAGGGGACGAGCGTTTATTCACACGTAATACAATAAAGCCCCTTTCTCCCCGCCTGCCCTGAGCAAGTCGAAGGGTGGGGGAAAGGGGTTGGGGATAGGGGGTCAACGGGAAGCGGGCGAGCTGAGCGATGCCAACATCACGCAGCGCACCAAGCGCAATGTCGTGAAAGGGATCGTTTCGCCGAGCGCATCGAAGACAGGCCGCAAGCGCGACGTTCCGTGCTCCTCAAACGCGGCGCGTATGCGGGGCGCCGCAGGAAGATCATCGAGAAGATACGACAGATTCAGTTCGATTCCGCTCTCCAAAAATTCTTCGAGATACAATAAGACGCGTTCTGATTTGATCGAACATGCTTTGGCAATTTCCTCCAGCGACGCGCGCTTTTGGATGAGTGTCTGAATCAAGGCGGCACGGCGCTCCTTTTGCGTTCCTTCTCCCGGGAGCTTCGGCGCGCGCGTCACAATTTTCGGGGTGATAGGCCTGGCGACGAACACGGGACGCGGCACATACGTCTTCATTTCCTCCGCAAACGCATCGTAGAGTGCCGTGACCGATGCGTCGGCGCGAATGGAGCTTGGCGTCCAGCGCTCGATGAACAGTCCGTCTCCCGATCGCACGCGACTCAGCGCCACGTACGCCTGGCCCGGCTCCCAGAGCGCGGAAAGATCAACGATCATCCGGTCGAGCGTCGCCCCCTGTGCCTTGTGAATCGTTGTGGCCCAGGCAAGCGTGACGGGGAAATTCCACGCACTCGCCGCGACGTTGCCGTCTCCATCGAGATACGAAAACACCTGCTTCTCGACATCGACTTCTTCGCCATTCATCAACGTGATGCGAAGCTCCTGTTCTTCAATGCGTTTGATATGCCCCAAGCTTCCGTTTACGTAGCGGCGCTCTTCGGTCATGTCATTTTTGCGCATCATGACAAGCGCGCCGGCTTTGAGCTGCAACACTTCCGGAATGGGAATTGCGCGCTTCGCGGCATCGAGCGTCCGCTCTTCGCCTTCGTACTGCGTCGGAAACGAATGCAACGCGCCATGAATCGCATGCAATCGTCTCAGGTTATACTCGTCGGCTTTTGCACGGTGCGGATACAACCGCGTCCCTTCGATGTCGTGCGCTACGGAAAATGTCCGTCCATTCAGAAAGGCGTGAACTTGATCATTCACGATGCCGCCGCGCACGAAGTTCAGGATCTCCAAAAATTCCGTGTCTTGCGTGCGCATCACGGTCGTGAGCAACGCAGGCTGGAACTGGCTGAGCGCCCAGACCGGATGGGAGAACGCCCAATCTTTGGCCATCGATCCCGGCGTCACCGGCGGAAGCTGGGCAAAATCCCCGACCGCAATGATGCGCAATCCTCCCCATGGCAATTCGTTATTCCGCGCGCGCCGCGCGACGGTTTCTGCGGCGTGCACCGTGACTCCCGACAGCATCGATATTTCATCGATGATCACGCAACTCGCGTTATTCAGGCGATTGAGCAGCTTTCGACTGCGCAACGCTCTCGCGATGGCGGCTTCCACTCCCCCTTCCAAAATGCCGAGTCCGAAAAAACTATGGAACGTTCTGCCTCCCACGAGCACCGCGGCCGCTCCCGTACTCGCGACGATGGGAAATGCCTCGCTGTGCTTGTTCTGCAAATACTGATCGAGCAAGAAGCTCTTGCCCGTTCCGGCCGCTCCGGTCAGGAACACGTTGCCTTGCCGCTCAAGAATATCGAGCGCTTTTTGCTGGCAGCTCGTGAGACCGGCGGCAAGGGCAATAGACATGGGGGAAGAGTTTAGCATCTTTTCCTCAATCGCACGCGACGTTCTGCGCAGAGTCCCACTTTGGCTCAATGAAGACGAGCGACCGGCCTTTACCTTCTATCGAATAGGGCATGCCGACCGGGACATAGACGACGTCTCCTGCTTTGAGATGGTAGGACTTGCCGCCAAGATCGAGATCATATTCACCATCGATGATAAACATACCCTCGGTGCACACGTTGTTTTTCTTCCTTCCTTTCTCAGGATAGCGCCCGTCTTGAATCACATACGCACAGGAAAGACGACCTGTGGGACAATCGGGATACAAGAAGCATGTGCCGCCTGGGATATCATACTTCTTGGCTTGATCTTGCGAGAACACAACTTGCTGGTCCATAAAAAATTGGGAGAAAGAATTACGAGAGTATCCAGTCTTTGGAATACTGATTTATGTTTTCTTTGCGGCCGTCTTCGTGGAAGACAATCACGTCTTCGATGCGTGCGCCTCCGAGACCGGGGTAATACAAACCTGGTTCCACAGTCATCACCATGCCGGGTTCGAGTACATCATCACACGCTGCCGCAAAGCTGGGCGCTTCATGCACACTAAGCCCGAGTCCGTGCCCCGTGCGGTGCATGAATCCGCGCTCGGGAGAGGTTTCAAATCCTCGCTTCGCAAACGCCGCAACGGTGTGTGCATACACATCTTCGCAGCGCACGCCGACTTGCACAAAGTCCGCCATTTCCCGCTGCACTTCACGCACCGCTTCATACAGCGCATACATCTTTTCAGTTGGCTTTCCTTTTACAAACGTACGCGTCATGTCGGCATAAAACCCCGTGCCTTCATTCTGCGGAAACAGATCGACGATGATGAACTGATGCGCAAGAATCGGCCCAGATCCGTCATCGTGCGGACGCGCGCTCTGTTCTCCGGATGCGACGATTAAACCGTCGGGGCACGCATATCCCTGTTCGGTGAAGTACGCTTTGAGCAATACCTTCATACGCTCGCTCGTCAGTATCTCACCGCGATACCGGAGATGTGTTCCGTCGATCACGCTGTCGTGCAGCACATCGCGCACAAGATCGTACGCGCCTTCCGTCACGCGCTGGGCCGCGATCATCATCTGCAACTGCGCTTCACTCTTGTAGCGGCGTGCACGCGCGAAATCTTTCAGTTCGACGATAATGCCGTGGTCCTGCAACGCCTTCACCCAGCCATACCCGATTTCAGGCGGCACGCGCACGACATCGATCTTCCGTTCGAGCAACACTGCCAGCAACGAACGCTGCGAAAGATTGAGAGCATCCTGCATCGCACGCGCCTGTTCGAGAAACGGCTCGAGTCGTTCGATCTGGACGCCATTCTTTAAAGCATCGAGCCGTTGTTGCTGTACGGCAAATTCGCGCGCGTCGAAATAGACAGTTGCCGGTGCGTTGTCCTGTTTGAGGTAGAAAAACGCATCGGGAGCCGTGAGGCCGGACGCATGGCGAATATCGGGTCCGCGAGCATCAATGAGAAGATCTGCAGCAAGCATGGGAAGTGGGGGAATTCCTCCCCTGTAACACGTACAGGGGAGGGTTGTGTCTTTCCGAAGAAAGACACGGGATAATCAGTACACCCGCTTCACACAGAGAACAGGCATGTGGACAAAGAAACTGTTGAACAGGTGCATTTGCGGACGATCGCCCGCGATGGTGATGGCGTTGTCGCCGAAGTCTTCGGCGTAAATCCGCGTCAGGGCGGCGTATTCGCCGCCTTGCTCCAGCACGAGCCGCATGACCTCTTGATCATCGAGCTGGCGTCCGTGCCACCGACCGTAGAACGTCCGGTACTGTGCGCCGATGTTGCCGATGATTTTGGCGAGATCGGGGTACAGCTGCGGCATCTTGCCGAAGTCGCCCGCGAGCATCTTGTCCGTCGCCTCCTTGGCGTACAGGCGCAAACGCCCGGCGTTGCGGTGTGCATCGCACAGCTCGAGCCGCAGCGGCAGACCGTCGCCGACCTGCTTGCGAAACGCCTCGAGCGAACGAGCGCAGCGCGCGATGAAGGTCTCGCGATCCGCACCGACGCGCGTGAGCACCGACTGCACATCGGCTTCGAAGTCGCCGATCCCGAGCACGATCTCGTGTTCGATCCCGGCTTCGGTGAGGAAACGCGAGAGCGGCGGGATCACGCGCGCGAACTGCTGCGCCACGAGACCCACCCCCTCACCGACTCCGTTGAAGGTATAGCGATACGGGATCGACGGGTTGCCGGTTTCCTCGTACGCGTAGTCCGGGCAAAACGCCCCGACGAGCGTCACCTTCTTGCCTTCGCGGCCGCGCGTGAGCACGGCCGAAAGCAGGGCCGCGACTTCTGGCGGTGGAAAGAGCATCTGCTGATTGACGAGCAGATCACCGAGTGCGAGCCCCACCTTTTCACCGAGCGCGAGGCGCAGCGAAAGCGACTGGCGCACCACCTCCTGCTGAAAGCCCGCGGGCTTCTCACCGAGATACACGCGGTGCACCGACATCGTTTCACCATGCATCGTGCATGGCGCATGATCGAAGAGGACACGACGAGCGCGTGGGTTACGCTTGCCCTTCTTGCCGCCGATGTGCTCTTCACCCAGCACCCGCATCTTCAGCAGATCCGGATAGTGGAGTTCGAGCAGGCGATAGAGCAGCTGATTGCGCGGCATCGCAGCGCTATCGACGAGGATGCCGAGCGACTGCGCGAGTTCCGTGTTGTTGCGGGCCTTACGGCCACCAGTTGAAGACGCCCCCTGCAGCTTGCCTTCGTAACTGGCCGCTTCGGCCGGCGGCATGCCGAGCATGACGAGGAATTCCTGCAGCTCTTCGAATGCGCCTTGCGCATGGAGCTTCCCGACCTGTGCTGCGGTTCGCAGCAACAGATCGGCCTCCGGATCGCCCACTGCTTGCAGCAGTCGATCGGTTACCGGGGAATGGTGTAACGAGACCGTCATCGAATCCTCCTTCGCGTGCGAATCAGAACACGAGACCTATGGAAAACGCTTCTTGCGTGTCATGAAATTTGCCTTTTCTCTGCGTGGATCAGGCAGGGTAACGACGCATTTTCTTCATGCATCGACACGCTTCCGGACCAACGGCGATGCTGTAAGAGAACAAAAAAGGCCCCATCCGGTGCGGAGGGGGCCTTGGAGTGACAGAGTAGTAAGAAAACTATTTTTACGTCACAGGCAGGCCCGCACTCCACATCTTGGCGAGGTGGGCGTAACGGATGCCGGTAAGCGTGCAAATATTGAACACTGCGCGCAGAGTAGCGTGCATTTTTTCCGTGTCAACAATTTTAGCGAGCAATAAGAAAAACCCGGTACGCGCAGTGCGCACCGGGTT
>CAYUWH010000017.1:0-2032 GCA_964448615.1 uncultured Candidatus Peribacteria bacterium | reverse complement strand
TCGTTCTCCAGGCGCTCGCGAGCCTGGGCCTCGCGGCGGGTCAGAATGATCTGGATCAGCCCGTACAGGCTGATCACGAGCGTCATCGGGAAGCCGACGACCTCGATGATTTCCTTCGCCACCTTCAAGGTTTCGTACATTTTCTTTTCCTTTTCTTTTTTCTATTCTTCGTACCCGCCCCTACACACCTGTATGCACAGAAGCGGATACAAAGAAATTGCTCGCAATGATGTGAAGGGTCTTCAAGATTTAGCTATACACTTCGACGATCTTCGCATCGCGTACATAGAGCGACGCGTCATTCAACATGTGGGACACCATCGAGAGCGCTTCGTTGCGCGCGACAAAGAGATGTGCGGCGTTATCATCCGTCGTGCGGTTTCCATCGGCATCTTTCACGTATTCCTTCACCACCATCGCGCCGCCATTCAGACGCTCCACCCACACGCGGAACCCCAACAGTTTGCGCTTGGACGGTGTAGCCAGTGCTGCGCCTGCAGGAAGGTTCATGAGAGAGACAGAAAGAAAACCGGTGAACTCAAACGTTCTGCGCACAGAGTACGTGATGTGGGCCAAAACGTCAATAATAAGTAATTATTTATATAAATATAATTACACTTTTTGTTTATTTTAAGCCAAAATAAGGTGCCAACTATTGTTTGTCATCTATAAAGAAATTGCCGTCGGAGCGTAAAAAAACGGAGCGCGATTAACAGGTTTTACCACGATGAATACGTACGCTTCAGACAATTTTTTCAGCCGATATTTCCATGAATATCCAACAAATCCTCGAATTCGGGCGATTGCGACAGCAATTTTTTCATAAGCGCCCTCCCCGCCTCGCTCACACAATCAATGCGGATCAAGCCGCGCATGGAAACGCCATCCACTTCTTCGCCGGCCTGAATACGCTCTTCTAAGCGCCGGATGGCATGCTGCATCAGCGAAACACCGACACCCCTGCGCTGATGATTTGAAGCGACGACACATCCCACAATCCCCGCTTGGCCGTTTTCCGCCTCCCCCAGCGGAGCCATCGTGACAAGGCCGATCAACCCGTCCTGATTATCGTGCGCCATGTATGCCTCGTCGCAGACTCTGATCCGATCACCCCCAAGAATAATCAAACTCGCAACATCGCGCGTTCTCTGGAGCTCATGAAAGACATGCCGATCGAGAAACTCGTTGGCACGGTCTTGCAGCTCGGGACGCCTGATCAGATCAACGGAAAAGGAGGAAGCGGTCATAACAATCATAACTGTATTTCACGCTCTTTTTCTCTCAACTTTTCAATCTCCATCATGCCGTACGCCGTCACGATCTCAGCATGTTTATGCATATCCCATACCTTCACCAGCGATCGAAAATCCGGGCGATGCTCTAAAAGTTTTTCCACAAGCCTGCTTCCTCCGCGTGAAATGCAGTCGATATGAATGGGTCCTTGCACCAGGCGCTTCTCGCCATTGTACGGATTATAAATTTCCTCTTCGCGATCAATGCGCAGCTGCAATCTGTCCACCGCCTTTTCCATGAGTTGCAACGCGATATTCATGTGCTGATGCGCTTTTTGCACCGCGCATCCGACAACCGTCGGCCCGCGGGCACCCTCTCCAAGGGCACTCATCGTCACGATCCCCTTGATATCTCCATAGCGCGTCTGCTTCGCGATATACGCCTCGTCATGATCAAAAGGATTATTGCCGTAGCCCAATGCCGCAAGCATTGTCCGGTTACGGACCTCCGTGATCATGCCGCCGACTTTCGTAAACACGTTCCTGTCCAAAAATTCTCTCACCGCACCATTGACCTTGTCAGAGCCGGTCAGGAGTTCGTAGCGCGAAGAAGGGAGTTCATCGAGATCCATAGCAAATGGTTAGCATAGCACAAAACGCGCATCTTTCTTGGAAGAGGCGCTGGAAGGAGAGGAGGAATTCATGAGTGAATGGTGTGATGCAATGAAGGGTGGGGGAGGTCGGTCGGCGCGTTGTATGCGCCTCACTTCCTCCCCCGTTCCCTGCTGACGTGCCCCGTT
>CAYUWH010000016.1:0-29589 GCA_964448615.1 uncultured Candidatus Peribacteria bacterium | reverse complement strand
CAGGGAAGGGGGTACTGGGGGAAACCGTCGTAGGTTTCCCTCAGAAAGCTGGCTGAGCGTACGGGTCAGACCCTACCCCGATAGGTTTTGTAAGGCCAGTTCGGAGTTTTGTGATGGGGTGTTTTCGAGGGTGAGGGCAAGCGGGTCACTGAGATGAAAATGAGACAAATGAGACAGTCGAACCTAGAAGATTGTTCAAATTATTTATACAAGAATTTAGTGTAAGATTAGCACCTGTGTTCGGGATTATCAGAGTACTTCTAGGCCAAAATAAATCAGACAGATCACTGCTTGCTTTGCAGAATCTTCAGCACAAGTCCGCAGATTCACCTCCCCGTTTCATAGATACTTCTAAGGCAAAAGTTCTCACACTCCCAAAGCTACCAACCGCAAACGAATATCAAGAGCAACGACCTGAGCACGGCAAGGAGTATTGGGATTCGTATAACAAAGGCATTTCACACTACAACCGGGGATGGTATGAAAAAGCCAAAACGGAGTTCCTCAAAATCTATACGAGCGATCACGGGAATGCGTACTTCACGCACCTGCTTCGTGTGTATCGAAAGATGTATTCAGCGATGATCGAAAAGAAAAAGTGGAATGACGCTTTGCAGATTATGAACGAAATGTTCGAGAAGTGTCCGGATGAGATCACCAATACTGACATCAGGGCATTCAACAAAGTCGTGGACCAGCTTGGTCTTGATGTGCCTAAGAAGGAACCTTTCGAGAAAACCGATGAGCCAGAATTCACTGTTGATTCTGGTAATATTAAGATCATTTCTGAAGCCAAGAAGCCGTCAAAATTCAAAATTGAATATGTCTACGAGCAAACGTCTCTCTACAGAATTTATAACCAAAAACAGACGCTTTTCCCTCTCCTTCCTCACATGCACTTGGAAGGAGATCAAATCTCATACAGAGATCCGTCCAATTTTCCAAGAATCGATGAGATTGCATACAGGGTGAAATCGGTCATTGGGAATCGTGAGTCATTCGTTTATAGCACCGAAGATCTCAAACTGCGTGTCGCCGACTGGAATTTTCGAGCAGCATCTTCCTTGAATTGTGAGAAATATACGCATAACAAATACCATCTGCGTTGTGTGGATATGGCCGGTGATCTCTCGAAGTTTGTTGTGATTGTTGTTGATAGGTATTTCCTTCTGGACAAATCGCTTCGGGAAATCGAATCGTGGCAGGTGCCTTACAAGATCGATACGAATGATCCAAGCTATCAACGAAGGTCTACGAGTCGGGATTTAGGCGCAGTCGGCGAACTACATTCAGCGTTGCAGACGCTAGGGATTGAACAGGATCACCCCACTGCTGATGACGTGAAGCAGGCATTCAGGAGCATGACGAAACAGTATCATCCCGATAAAAATAAAGACGAGGATGCAGAAGACAAAATGAAAGAGATTCTCAATGCGTACGAATACATCAGAGAGCACGGTTTGGATGGAATTGATACGCAGGAACTAGAGGATGACTACTGGATGAAAATTGTCAGCCGACAGACGTTCAATGCGGGAGGGTTACAGATGACTGTGGAGATGGGTATTTCCGTTGATCCCAGCGACTGGATTTACGCAACTGGCATGTCGCAGAACGGCGACCGTATGTATCTAGGCTGCTACTCGGGCAAAGTCTACGAAGTCTCGCAAGGAGGGATTGCACATGCGGTGTACGTTGTTCCAAGTGCAGAACCCATTCGGGAAATTCTGGAGAACGGAGTATTGCTCTATATCCTCACCTATTCGCATCTCTACATCATTGATCGAGAGGATCATTCCTTTCTGCGTTCCATTCAAATCCACGACAATCAACGTGCTACTGGATACATCAAATTCGGAGAGGATGGATTTGTGCATGTCTTAAATTATTCTGTTCGGGGCTATGCAACTGATGGTACGGAGTTGTGGTCGATCACGTTTGATAGCACACCAAAGTATGTGTGCATGACGGCTGACAACCGTTATGCAATCGAGACTGGCAAAAAGCTTTACCTGCTCGATGCAAGTGTATAAATAGCCTTTAGTAGTACCAAATCCGTAAGACTCTGAGGAGCCATCCTGTCAGGCGATAAGCTATCTCGCTCAAAACTACAATTAAGACATCAAACCACCATTCCAAGAAAATATCGGTGCCCCACAATTTAATGGATCCAAAAATGAATAGAAGCATGAAAAGTGCCCAGAATTGTCTGCCAAGGGCGCGATTTTCACGAGGAGTAAGGCCGTTTCTTGAAACATATTTTGAGCGATAGCGACGAGCCATAGTCTTCGACTATAGCACTATGTCGTCGGGCAGCATTGATGCGTACCCCCTCGATTTCGTGAGTTTCACATGCTTGCCCTTCTTCTTCATGCGAGACTTCGTAAGTTCTTGAAGATCCTCCTCGGTTTCATAGCCACGAATGCGTCCACTTAGTAGACCAAGACGATAGTGGATGCCGTCGGACATAAGCGCCCAGTTTTTATCTTCCAATGCTGTCTCTAAAATTTTCTGCAATGCCTTCTCACTATCATATGACTCTCGCTTCTCCTCTGTATCTCTAACAGAGAAATTGATAATGATCTGGCGATCTGGTGGGGGCATGGCGATTTGCAGATCAACGTAGCCCGCCTTCTTGATAGCCGCCTTGAGCAGTTTTTCCAGTCCGGCAATGTTCAGTTTCTTCACGTCAGCAAGCTTGTCGTAGAACTCTACATTCGCATCACTTTCCTTTTTCTGATCGTCTGTTCGCTTCATGGCATCTAGCCAATGCTTATACCGCTGTCCCTGCTGTGCGCTAAGACAGAAGCGCTTCTTGTCGTACTCGAACCGTTCAATCTCCTCCTGCGTAGGCTCTTTCTCGTTATCATCAAGAACGCTCATGGTTTCCTCGACGTGCCCGCAGTGTTTGCAGGTATCGACGTAGTAGGTCTTCCCATCTTTCTTCTTGGTATCGCAGTCCACCTCCTTTTTGCACTTAATGCAGAGCGACGGCTTTCGGGCTATCTCATTTCCGTTCTCGTGTACGCGCTTTGATTGTTTGCAGTCTTTACACCCAAGGAAGAACTCCACCCACTCACGTTTGCGATCATGTTCAGCTGAATTCAAATGCATGTATAGACATTCCATGACCCGATCACAAGATGGACAACGAATGAGAGGCTTTCGCGCGCGACTCAACATTTCATCGCGCTGCTTATCGCGTTCCATCCATTTATTGATGGATTCTTCCCGTTGCATATACCGATCACCAACGAGCTGAAAGAGAAGCCAGTCCGTAGCGAAGGTATAACAAAACTGTATCTGCCCTGGACTCAGGCCCTCTCTTTCACGTTCCCGCTTTTCAGTCATGGGAGAAGGTTTCTCATTCCAGCGACACCGTTCGACCGTGTGACGGTCATACATCTCTTCGTAGTACTGCCGCTCTTTGAGATGTTGGTAGGCCATAGCACATAAAAGAAATTATTTTTCCTTGGGTTCCAATCTGCCGTTCGTCATCTGAAGGTGATCTAAAATCTTATAGCCCTTTAAATGTTTTTGAGGGTCGTAGAACCGATACCACGGTTCCATATGGATAGTAGTGCCGCCGTCATTCGACCTTTCGCTCACGGAATGGCTCTTCACCAGCTCTTTCGGCGGCAACGTGTCTTTATTGTCTTCAATGAGAAAAATCTGCACATCCTCATGCCCGTTTCGTTTCACCATGCGTTGTTTGAGAATGCCATCCTTCACCCAACGTCTCAGCACGGGGCGTTTTGCGTTGAACTCACTCTCCATATCCCATCTCGAATACCAAGTGTTTCTATCAGCTGTTGATACAGGAATCTCGCCGCGATCAATCGCGCCCTGACAGTCCATACACTTAATCCCGTATTGGTCGTACCACGTTTCCTCTTGGGAACAGGAGCCGTGGCAGACAAAGCACGAGTAACCCCTGCTTTCGAGATGAAAGCCCTTTGGGAATTCTTTGAGCTTTCGCTGTCGTCGGTCTTCCTCTTGCTGCATCGGAGCTAGCACTTCTGCAAGATGGAGCATGTTCTCTGCCGATTCCATGGCGTGATCCCAGTTGAATTCCTTGCCGCGGAGTGTTGTTGATTGCCCGTTATTTTTAACGGAGGTCATAACATATAATTATACGAATTGACATACTTGAGTAAAGTGAAAGCCTTATTTCACTTTGCAGAACCTGTTCAGAGTTTCAGCTGAATAGACAGGCTGGATGGTTGTATGACGAATACCGAACTTCTTTGCGACGACTTCGATTTCGCCAATGATCCTGTCGCAGTCACATACCTCTTCAATCTTCAGGGTCACCTTGCACGTCAGATGATGCTCTGTTGGATCCTGACTCCAAACGTGGATGTCACCGACAGAGGAAACTCCTTTCACTGTTTGTACTGCCTTTTCAAACGACTCGTAATCGAATCCTTCGGGCGCAGACTGGAGGAAATACCCCATTCCTTCCTTGAAGATGCCCCACCCCGTTTTCACCATGAATCCTGCGATGAGCAGTGCTGCCGCTACGTCGAAGTAGATGACGGGATAGAAGTACGATGCAACGGCGCTCGCAACGACTGCCGCAGATCCTACGGCGTCATACGCCATACAGGAGAACGTGCCTTTAGCATTCAGGCTGCAACACGCATCTTTCCTCAGTCCCAGCGCAGATGTGAGATTGACGATAAAGGCGATGGAGCCGACCACGATGACAGGCAGTGTGGCAATTTCCTGTGACTCAAAGAGAAGCCGTATCGCTTGGAGGAACGCGAGCAGAGCAGTTACAAGAAGCAAACATCCCTTCACGAACCCCGCAAAAACGTCCATGCGCTTGTAACCGAAGGTGCGCTTTTCATCTGGTGCCTGACGGCTCTTGCGTTCGCTGTAAATGCTGAGACAGAGCGCCACCACATCATCGACGTTCATCAGGCCGTCCGCGAGGATCGCACTGCTTCCCGTGATGACGCTCGTGATCAATTCCCCGATGGCAAGGCCGCCATTCAGAATCAGCGCGGTGATGAACCGCTTTTCCAGCTTAGAAGATGATGCAGTATCGCAGCCATCGGTACAGGTGGGAGTTGTCATATTCCTAGTCTAATAGAGATAGAAGATTAGCGGACTTTCATAAGACCCATCATTCCGTCCGTCAAATGCTCCGCGATATGGCAATGAAACATCCAGTCGCCGGGATTGCTCATATCAAATAGCAGGTCAGCGGTGGATCCGGCTGGAATTTGCACCGTGTCCTTCCAGACAAGGTTCTCGTTTTGCTTGCCATCCATCGAAAGCACCAGAAACCGTTGGCCATGGAAATGCATGGGGTGCTGCATGGGATGGGCGGACTCTTTGTCATTGATGATCCGGACTTTCACGACATCACCGGTCTTAAACTGCCACTCAATATCCATGTTCTTCTTTCCGGTGCCTTCATCGACCATATTCCAGTCCATCATCTCGGCTGACATCTGTGCATTCATCATGTTGTCATCCTCCCATTCGATGCCGTCTTCAGACGTACCGCTCATCATGTTTCCGTGTTGCATGCCGTTGTCCTGCCCCATCATGCCCATCGAAATTGTGAGCCGCAGCGTCTTGTCCACGGGCTTGCCGAAGTACGGACGGAACGTGTCAATATCCGTCGTTACATCGGCGTTTGTCCGCAGTTCCTCGAAGGCCGATGCAAGGTCAGGGGTTGCGGATTCATCTGTCACGGTAAAGGTGCCAAGATCTTCGGTGCGAACGGGGCTTTCGTGACGCAGAACATAAGTGCCGGCTTCCTCAAAATAGACATCCACGATACTGCGCTCTGCGGGGCCGAGCGTGACGGTTTCAATAAATGACTCCTTCTCATATCGCCCCACATCCGCGCCGACGAGCTTCATCCGTGCTCCGGGAATGCTAATGCGGAACGGGCGGGCATTGGCAACATTGGTAAAGTAGAACCGCACAACCGATCCCACATTGAACGTTCGTTCGTACGACGTGTCACCGTTGACGAGGAACGTATTGCCGAACCTACCCATCAATCCGAAATTAGCGTTCTTGATGCCGTAGGGAATGGCGTTTCCGCTTCGATCCAGAAGAAGGTCATCGAGCACAGCCACTTCCGACACGTTCACAGGCGCGTATGCATCATCTTCTTCCGGCAGAACGAGAAGGTTGCCATAGAGACCCATGTCCTGTTCGATGTCCTCGCGGACGTGCGGGTGGTACCAGTAGATGCCTTCGTCGGGGAAGATCACCGTGTAGCGGAAGGTGCCATCCGGCTCGATTACTTTCTGCGTTACGTCAGGCACACCGTCATTGCCGTTTTTCAGTCGGATGCCGTGCCAGTGGATCGTCGTGGGGAGGTCGATGTCGTTTCGCACGTCGACGGTTATCGTCGTTCCCTGTTTTGCTCGTATCATCGGGCCGGGGATCTGGCCGTTGTAACCGTACATCGGCAGACTCTTGCCGTTGATCGTCTTTTTGACGAGCGTGGGATTGAGTGAAATGACCTGTCCTTCTGTCACTTCCAATACCTCGGACGGTTTGGCCTCTGGCAGGGATTGCACGTCCACACCTTCCCCGGGCAGAAATCCTGATTGCTGTGAATCCCGTCCCATCATCCCGCGTCCCATATTGGAATGATCCATGCCCATACCCGAGGGGCTTACGGTCGAACATGCCGTAAGCAGTAGGAGAGCGCCGATAATGAATGGAGCAGAGTATTTCATAAATAGAGAAAGAGTTATGGAGCAACGCAGGGAACAGTCGGATCGGAGACGCAGCTTTCGGCAGGAGGTTCGCCACGCCACGGGCACGTTTTGGAGTAGAGGCAGGCATCGGCGGTCATTGCCTTAAACTCTCTCCTTACCTCATCTTCGTCTGCTCCGAAGGTGAGAAGAATCTGGTCGAGATCATTAAAGGCGAACTGAGGGTTCCACGGCTTCTCCTCAGCATTCACAAACATGCGCCAACGTTTGACGCCTTCCGAACAGTACTGCTCTCCTGCATCGGTTGTGAGACAGGCTTCATCCATCTTGAATCCAAGTGATGCGAAAAATTCACCGACTGTAAGTCCGGGCTTATGGCGATGAATCACGTATCCGATGCCGTCGTGGAGATGGAGAAACGGATCACGGCGCGTGTGTTCGGGATCACTCTCGTCGGTTGTGCCGGACATGTATGCGGGATCGGCGAAATTGAATTTCTCGCCTTCAATGAATACGGCAAAATCGGCATGTGTATGGTTCGGATCGGGATTCACGGCTGGACCCGCAAAGGAGAGCTTTGCGAAGGCGAAGAAGATCGCGGTGAAGCCGAGCGCCATCACCACGGGGGCGATATCCGAGAGCCAGTTTCTCTTCTGCGGATGGAAGCCTTTCAGGAGGAGTGAATTCGTGACGACGGAGACGGAACTGAAGGCCATTGCGAGTCCGGCGAGTTCGGGACGCAAGACAATGCCGAAGTCCATAAACAGACGCGCGGCGATGGGGATGCCGATGACGTTGTAAAACAGCGCGAAGAACATGTTCTGCTTGATCTTGGTCACTGTCGCGCGGCTCAACTGTATGGCGGTCACCACATCGCGCAGATCGTTCCGCACAAGGACGATCCCACCCGTCTCCATGGCAATATCGGTACCGCTTCCCATAGCGATGCCGAGGTCGGCTTGGGCAAGCGCGGGACTGTCGTTGATACCGTCACCGACCATCGCCACTTTCTTGCCCTGCTCCTGTAGTTTTTTCACTTCTCCCGCTTTCTGTTCTGGCAGGACTTCGGAAAGCACATGCTGGATTCCAAGAGGTCGTGCAATCGCCTCGGCGGTTCTCTTGTTGTCACCCGTGATCATATACACCTCGATGCCCATGCTCCTTAGGCGTTCAACAGCTTCTTTGGAGGTTTCCTTCACCGTATCGGCCACGGCGATGATGCCAATGGCTTTACCGTTTGCGGCAAGCAGCATTGCTGTCTTGCCTCCCTCTTCCAGTTGCCGGAGTTTTTGTTCCACGCTTCCGATGGAAATCTTCTCCCGTTCCAGAAGTTTGCGGTTACCGAGGTAATACGTAACGCCGTTGATGAATCCTTCAACTCCATGACCGGGGATCGCCTTAAAGCTGTCTGCTGACGAGAGAGTCATGCCTTTCGCTTTTGCATATTGAACAATGCTCTCGGCAAGCGGGTGCTCGGAACCCTGCTCCAAACTGGCTGCGATTGTGAGGAGCGCATCTTGTGTGCCTTCAATGGCATGGATGTCTGTTACCTCCGGCTTTCCCTTGGTAAGCGTTCCTGTTTTATCAAACACAATCACTTTGATCTTGTTCGCCGCTTCTAGCGGTTCTCCGCCGCGAATAAGAATGCCATGCTCCGCGCCTTTTCCGGTAGCAACCATGATGCCTGTAGGTGTGGCAAGTCCCAGAGCACAGGGACAGGCGATGACTAGCACGGACACGGCGGCGAGGATGGCGAACGTAACCGACGATCCGGCAATCAGCCATCCGACGAGTGTGAGGATGGCAATGCCGATGACGGCAGGCACAAACCATGAAGAAACCCAGTCTGCGAAATCCTGAATGGGTGCCTTGGAACCCTGTGCATCGTCCACGAAACGGATGATCCGAGCGAGTGCCGTTTCAGACCCGACTTTTTCTGCCCTGAATTCTATGCTGCCATTGCCGTTCATTGTCGCTCCAAAAACATGGTCTCCTTCTTTCTTTTCTACGGGGATGCTTTCGCCCGTGAGCATGGATTCATCAATGGAGGAAAGCCCCTTAATCACTGTGCCGTCGACTGGAATCTTTTCCCCGGGGCGCACGACGATGATATCGCCCACCTGAACTTCCTCAATTGGTACGTCGACTGCTTGGCCGCTCCGCAGAACGCGCGCGGTTTTCGCCTGCAATCCCATGAGTTTTTGGATGGCTGCTGATGTCTTTCCCTTCGCGCGGGCTTCCATCCATTTCCCTAGAAGGACAAACGTGATCAGAAAGGCAGCGACCTCGAAGTACAGATCATGCACCTCACCGATGATCGTCCCCTCGGTAACAGCATGCACAATAAGGTTATAGACGCTGTAGAGATACGCGGTCAGTGTTCCAATCGCAATCAAACTGTCCATGCTGAAACTCAACATGCGGGCACTCGACCAAAAGCCCCGGAAGAATCCTGCGCCGAGCCAGAATTGCACCGGCGTGGCGAGGATCAACGAGACAATACCCATGTACGGAATGAACGTCTCATGGAGACCGGAACCCGGGAAAAAAGAAAGCGCCATGAAACCGAGCATCGGAAAACTCAATGCGAGGCCGATGAGAAATTTCCGACGATACTGCGTGATCTCGTTTTCTTGACGTTTTCTGTCTGTGTCCACACCGTGATGGCTGTGTGGATCATGCACTTCCGCGCCGTACCCCGCGGCTTTTACGGCATCGACAAGCCCTTGTTCATTGACCATTTCTGCATTGAAACGGATACGCGCTTTATTCGCTCCATAGTTTACGTTCGCTTCTTCCACCCCAGCGGTCTTTTTGAGCTTTCGGGTAATGAGAGCGCTGCAACTGGCGCAGTGCATGCCGGTAATAGTGAGTGTGCATTGGGAAGACATAGAATTTAGGAAGCAGGATGAACGATGTATTTGTCTCCAAGGAGCTGTACCTCTTCGATCCACTTGGAAAGATCGAAATTGTCTTCGTGCTCAAGCTCCACTTTCTTTGTTTCAAGATTGACGGTCACGTTCGTGACAGCGGGGAATTCCGCACTGACATCTTTAATGAGCGCCTCACACGAAGCACAGTGAATACCGGGGATGGAAACGGTTGTTTGCATACGCGAGGAGGAGAAAGGATTAACGTTTGGAAAGACCGACGACTTTGATGACTTCATCAATAAATGCTTCTTTATCAGCGGGTGACGCGAGTTTCTTTGCGGCGCATGTATGCAAATGGCTTTCGAGTACCGCTGCTTGGATATGCTTCAAATGTCCCTGCATCGCAAGTGCGAGTTCGAGGATTTCCGTGCAGTAGGCATCTTCTTCCACCTGCTTTCTCAGTTTGACCGTCAGACCTTCGAGCCGTTTCACGGCATCCAGTGTTTTCTTCTTGGCATCATCTCTCATAATTGGAGGGGTAGGGGGTAGGGGTAGTATATCCCCCTACCCTTCACAATCAAGAGCTGATCAAAGACGCATCGCCGATCCGCTTGCCGCTTCCTGAATCGCGGCACCAATTGCCTGGATGGTGCTCTCCACTCTCTTTCCATTCACGAAGAATGTGGGAGTTCCATTCACACCAAGCTCCTCACCTTCCTGTTGGGATGCTTCGACGATGGCCATCTTGATATCGGACTTCCTGCATCGCTCGAAAAGATCCATGTCGAGTCCGAGTTCTTTCGCCCATCCGGAAATCGCCGTAGGACTGAGCTTTTCCTGATTCTCATAGTTCATCTCTTCAAACTCCCAGAATTTCCCCTGATCGGCAGCGCATTCGCCAGCCTCCGCTGCTTCTTTGGAATAGCGATGACTCGGATAAATCGGGAAATGCTTCACCTCATAGCGCATCTGTGAAGCGTACTGCTCCAGCAATGGTTTAATGACTCTCGTCTGTGCCGCACGGCACGCCTCGCATTGGAAATCAATGAACTCCGTCACCGTCACTAAAGAGTTCACGTTACTCCTTGGGTGCGGAGGGCGGTTGGATTCGGTGGATATTCCCGTGGTATCGACGCTGCATGCAGAAAGCAGGAGGAGCGATCCGATCACCGACGGGAGGAAGAAACGTGTGTGCATGGGGGTTGTAGGGGAGGATTATGGAAGCATGGCATCGATGGCCTGCTGGAAATTCGCATAGGGAACCGCGCCGCTGATTTGCTCGCTCTTACCGTCTGGGCCGAGCAGCCAGAAGCCCGGAGTGCCGTTCACGCCGGAGGCACTGCCGTCAGCCATGTCTTTTGCCACTTCGTCTTTGTACTTGCCGCTATCAAGGCAGGAATCAAACGTGCCCGTATTGAGCTTGAGATCGGCAGCGTACTGCTTGAGCGTGGGCACGACATCGGTTGCATTGCTCCATGTCGCCTGTGTCTCGAAGATTTTGTCATGCATCTCCCAAAACTTTCCTTGGTCGTCCGCGCACTCCGTAGCTTCAGAAGTCTTTTGAGCGTGTGGGTGGAAGCCGAGCGGAAAGTCGCGCACGATGTACTTCACCTTGCCCGTGTCGATGTAGTCTTTTTTCAGTTGCCCGTAAGTATTCGTATAGTGCCGTCCGCAGAACGGGCACTGGTAATCGGTGAACTCGATGAGTGTGACGGGGGCATCCTCATCGCCAAGAACAGGATCGTCGTCAGCAGTGGCGGGAGTCGCTGGAACTTGCGGCGCTGCTGGAGCAGTCGGAGTGGGCGCTTGCGCGACTTGCTGGGGAGCGGGGTTGCCAGCTGCGATGCTGAAACCGCCGCCGTTGAAATTTCCGAGACCGAAGCCCACGATCACGCCCATGAGTCCCATGGAGATTGCAAACCACGGATTATTGCCCGAAGGAGCGTGTGAATGCGCAGGAGACTGCCCCGGTGAGTCTTGCCATTTGAGAGAAGTCATAGTTGAGAAGGGAAAATGGAGTGATTAAATGACAGTAAAGGAGCCTCGAACCATGCCCATGGAGCACATGAAAGCCAACTGACCCTTGTTCGGTGCGGTGAACTCAATGACGTTTTCGCCTGAGCGAAGGGCTTGGGAAATATTCAGGGAAGGAATCGTCATGATGCTTGTGCATCCAGCAGCACTCGTCCCATCGATCTTCCAACGAACAGGGACACCTGCTTTGATGGTGAGATTGCTTGGAGAATAGCCACTGCGCGTCACTGCCATGGAAACTTCTTGCACGCCTCCTTTGACGGACGGAGCGGAACCGACCTGTTGATTGCTACCCGCAAACGCAGAAGAAAGATCGATGCCGGTAAGCGCAAATCCGCTATTGAGATTGAAGAGCGCAAGCAACAATACGAGTGCTCCTGAGAAACGGAGGAAGATTCTCGAAAAACTACCTCGTGCCGTGGAGGAAATCGCGCTGATTCCTAGCAGGGAAGGCAATGTGCCAAGCGCAAACACAAACATAGTAAGAGAGCCCGTCAGGAAGCTGCCCGATGCGAGTGCGGCAAGCTGAAGCGATTGTGTAAATCCGCACGGAAGGAAGAATGTGAAAGCACCGAGGGTGAAGGGCGCTGCTGGATGATCACTCTCGGAGAGGTTTGCAATCCAGCGGGACAGTTTCTTTGGTGGTCGAATCGGAAAACTGCCCTTTGGGATAATTTCGAGAATCGTGAGGGCGAGGTAGAGCATGATGAACGCGACAATGATGCTCATATAGCCGCTCATCTTCGTAGAGAGTGTGATCGACTGGCCGAGTAGCCCGACAAGTCCACCGAGTACAAAGTACGACACAAGGCGGCCGATATTGAAATGCAGGAGTGGCTTGAATTTCTGCCACGGAGTTTCGGCTTGACGGAGTTCATTGTGCTTCGCTGCAAGTGCGATGAGAAGGCCGCCTGTGACCGCTAGGCAGCTTGATGTTCCGGCTACAAGGCCGATGACAAAGATTCCGCCGAGCGAAAGCACACCCGAAGTCGAAGGCGCAAGTGACACAAGATCGAATGCTTGAAGAATTTTGTAGAGTGCGAAGATGATTAGGAGTGATCCACCGATCTCCATCCATTTCCGCTTATCGGGAGACAGTGTGGAAATAGAAGGAGCACCTTCCTCAAGGACGCTGTAGCCCGCTCTTTCAATGACGGAGGTGATGCCCTCAAGGCTTGGCAGTTCATCGGCTTTTGCCGTGATACGAGCCGTACCACTCTTATGATCCACATCGACGGCTTTGACACCCGGCACGGCTTTGAGCTTCTTTTCGAGAAGCAATTCGCAGCTCGCGCATGTCATCCCGCCGATGCAGACTGTCGCGTAACGTTCGTGTGGAGATGACTGAGACATAAAAGAAGGAGAACGAAATACAAACAAGTAGCCAATTAAATGTTGGCTACTCAAAATGATTCTCCTTTCTCATTCCCGCAAAACAACAGTCCTTATTTGGGCTAACCGTATAGCCGGACCATCGTGCGGTCTCAGTGCAACATCGGTGGTTTCCGGTACATCAATGACGAAATGTGCGGGGCGAAGAGCAATCTTGAGAATGTCTTTTTGGGTGGATTGCGTCACGGTCGCCGTCGACGGCGAATGCTCCGAGAGGCAATGCCCGTCGTTGCAGGGCATGCCACCGGTCATAGGAGTTGAATGGTGTTTGGGACGAGTGATAGTCACGCATCCGTCGCAATGCATCGTGGACATGGGATGCATCGGTGTCATGACCATCTCCGTGACCTGTTCCATTTCCTCCATCTCGTGATCCATCGGCATCGCCGCTTCGGCGAGTGCCATGGGCATAAAGCAGAAGTTGCTCAAGAGAACTTGAGAGGCAACGACAGCCGCAGTTATGAACTTCATACGCATTACGGTGGAAAGTGTAAGCCTTCTGTTACCTGATCACAACGGATGCTCATGGCAAACTTGCTCTTTCTGTGCATACAGGACGGATAAGCATATAATTGCAACCATGAAAATGGTTACCGTAAAGCACAAGCCCGGCACAATCACCGTGGGCGATATCATGGATACGCTCGAGAAACTTGAGAAGGATCCGAGCATGAAAATTTCTCCGGAGATGGAGAAAAGCATCGAGTCGCTGAAGGTTTTTTCAGAATCCATTATTCAGCCCATGTTGAACGTGTCGTCTCTCTTTGCGACGGAAAATCGTATCTTTGGGCAACTCTCCGATGAGGAGCAGAAAATAATTGATGAAGTCGAAAGTGAGACACGACAGCAACGGGAAAGAGCCGAGCGAGCTGCTGGCATTCCCGAAAAAGACTGCATCAGTCTGGATTCACATATTTTCCTCTGCGATCTCCCCGGAAAATCGGGATTATATCTCTATAAAGAAGGGAAGTTTCATTTTCTGAAATTGCGACCGATGGTGGTGAACATCATCGTGCATCTGTATCAGATACGAACGCACCCGCATCCGCGCAATTGTCGCACGGTGGAGCAACTCACGGAAAAGTTTTCCAAGACGAAATCCACAAAGACGATCAAGGAACGCCTCTACGAACTGCGCGATTTGTGCGGAGAACAGGGCTGCAAACAGATCTTGGTGGACATCGAGGAAGGGACATGGAGACTGAATTTTGAATTGGACTGCTGCGAAATGCTCGGGTGATGAATCTGGGAGAAAGATATTTCCACCAAAACCACCACCAAGAGCGTTTGCGACCATGATTCGATCATGATGAATGAGATTTTTTGCAATAAGAAACCAGCATGTCTGTTTCAGCATATCGCTCATTCTAAAGCCAAAAAGAGACTATGGGGTAATGGATCAGATCCACCCTGACCGTTGACGCAAGTGCTTGGTGGATGGGTCGATGCACTTATTCATTCCCCCTTCCAGCCATGAGTCCCGCAAAACCCGATCTGAAGAATATCCGTATTGAGCTGATCAAGGTTACCGATCTTCATCACTACCCGAACAATCCTCGCATATGGACTCAGCTTCAACTCGATCAACTGAAGTCCAGCATCCGCCGGAACGGATGGCTGGAGCCGATTGTGGTGAACCGTGCGGAAGGAAGTTTCAATGTGATCTTGGGAGGGAACATGCGCTTTTGTGCCGCGAAAGAATTGGGATACACCGAAATTCCCGCCATCTGTGTCAATGTGAAGGATAAAAAGAAAGAGAAGGAAATCGTCCTGCGCCTTAATAAAAATACCGGCTCGTGGGACATCGAAAAATTAAAGGTGTTTGAAGTAGGGTTCCTTTTAGAGATCGGCTTCGACGACGGCGATCTTGGCAAAATTTGGGATGAGGCGCTCGGAGCGGAAGATGATCAATTCGATGTTGAGAAAGCCATCAGTGAAATCAAAAAGCCAAAATCAAAGTTGGGAGATCTGTACGACCTTGCGGGACACCGATTGCTCTGCGGCGACTCCACGGATCCGAACGTAGTCCGGCGGCTGGTCGGTAAACACCGGATGGACATGCTGTATTTCGATCCGCCTTACAATATTTCCCTCGACTACTCCGCGGGAGTCAGCAACAAGATGCAGTACGGCGGTAAGACGAAGGATAATAAGTCCGACGATGAGTACCGCGCATTTTTGAAGAGATCCATCGAGAACGGCTTATCCGTCAGCAAGCCTGACTGCCACGTATTCATGTACTGTGACCAGAAATATATAGGCATGCTTCAGAGCCTCTATCCTGAGCTGGGAGTCGATTTCAAGCGCGTGGCACTCTGGATTAAGAATAACTTCAACATGACCCCTCAGGTGGCCTTTAACAAGTGCTACGAGCCATGCGTATATGGCACGCGTGGGTCGCCGTATCTTTCTCCACGGGCGCAGAATTTTACCGAGATCCTCAACAAGGAAATCTCTAATGGCAACCGCACCATCGATGACATTTTGGACATGGTTGATATCTGGTTATGTAAACGATTGCCGACGACAGAGTACGAGCATCCGACAGCCAAAAATCCTACCCTCCATGAGCGGGCGCTGCGACGATGTACGAAGCCCGGGGATACCATCCTCGATTTGTTCGGCGGTAGCGGCAGTACGTTGGTCGCCGCCCACCAAATGAAGCGCCGATGTTTTCTTGTGGAGTGGGATCCTATTTTTGTTGACGTGATCCTTCGTAGGTTTGAAGCGGCCTTTTCTATCAAACCTACCCTCATCAAATCATGAAGACCACAACTATAAAAAACGGCGATGCCATTCAGTTGGGAGACCATCTGCTCTTGTGCGGCGACAGCCGCGATGCAACGTTTATCGCCCCGCATCTGGAGAACAACGCAGTCACCCTTATCGTAACGGATCCTCCTTATGGGGTCGGCTACGTCGAGGGTAAGGCGGCGTTCACAAAAAGCGTTGCGAAGCACAAACCCATTGCGAACGACCACCTTCAGAGCGACGGCGAGTACCGCACCTTTACCAAAGAATGGCTGGAGGCCGTGAAGCCGTTCCTCAGCCGGAAGAACGCAGCCTACATCTTCGGTTCGGACAAGATGCTCTTCGCCCTGCGTGATGGGCTTGCCGATGCCGATTGGAAATTCGGACAACTGTTGATATGGGTGAAAACACAGGCCGTAATCGGACGGCTCGATTATCTGCCACAGCATGAGCTGATTGCATATTGCTGGCACGGAGTGCATGCCTTCATGAAAGCGAAGGACAAAAGTGTCCTCGTACACCCGAAGCCCGCGCGGAGCATGGCTCACAGCACCATGAAGCCCGTGGGACTCATCCGAAGGCTCATTCTCAATAGCTCGCGCACGGGCGACATCGTTTACGACCCGTTTGCGGGTTCGGGCACGACGCTCCTCGCATGCGAGCAAACCAAAAGACGGTGCATCACTATTGAGATTTCTCCCGAATACTGCGCGGTCGTCGCGGAGAGGTTTCAGAAGCTAACGGGGATCCAGCCTAGGTGTATTTCCTATTCACCTTCCGCATGAAGAAGAATCGCACTTATCCGGCGGCGACTTCTCGTCAAAAGCAGGAAAAGTCTTTGATTATCGAACAATTGAAGAAAACCCCAATTGTGCAGATAGCCTGCGAAAAACTCGGAATAGCGCGAGCCACCTTTTACCGATGGAAAAAAGACGACCACGCGTTCGCAAGAATGGCAGACGAGGCACTGTTCGAGGGGGTACTGCTCATGAACGACATGGCCGAAAGCCAGCTGCTCGCGGCGATTCGGGACGGCGACATGACCGCAATCATGTTCTGGCTCAGGTGCCGGCATTCCTCTTTTGGAAACAAGCTGCAGCTGAATGCGACCGTTGAGCATCGGGATCGAACGCTTACCTCCGAAGAACGGGCAACCATTCGCCGTGCGCTCAAGCTCGGCGGCTTTTCCTGAAAACCATGACGAAACGCGCTCTGAAACATCGGAAGAAAAAAACGTCAGTTCGAAGCATTGTGAAGCAATGCCTAGATGATGCTGAATTTCGCGCACAGGCGACAAGGGAAAGCCACATCCTTTTCTTCCTCGTCTACCTCTCCGAGCATCTTCGGTATGAATTGGCACCGTTCCACAAAAAAATTCTCAAGCTCACCGAAAAGGCATACAAATTTCTCGTTGTCGCGGCTTTCCGTGGAGCCGGAAAGTCCACCATATGTTCCGTCTCGTTGCCCCTGTGGCTCGTGCTCGGCAAGCCGCAGAAGAAGTGCGTGCTTTTGGTCACTCGCACGCAGCAGCTTGCGCGGCAGGCCATCGATAACATCGACCGCGCGATTGATAGCAGCCCTCGCCTCAAACGCGATCTCTGGCCTATTGCGTACGATGGGGACAAGACGCGCAGCTTCTCCATAGAATTCTCAAAGTTTGGCGCGAAGATCATCGCTGTCTCCTTCGATCAAACCATCCGTGGCATGAAGTTCGGATCCGTGCGCCCCGACGTTATTATTTGTGATGACTTGGAAGATAGCGGAGCGGTGCACACGCAGGAGGGTCGTGACGCGCTTCACCAGCGTTTCGCGCAGGAAATACTCGGCGTTGGTGACATTGATACCGAGATCGTCGTGCTTGGAAATACCGTGCACGAGGATTGTCTGATCCTGCGCTTGGGGAAACAGATATTGAATGAGGAAAGAAAAGGACATTTCATCAAAGCACCAATCATCGAGGACGGCGCACCGACGTGGCCGGGGAAATTTAAGAACCTAGAGATGATCGAGGATCTTCGTGGCACCATCGGCAACGAACTGGTATGGCGCATTGAATTTCTCCTCGATCCTAGACTCGACACGGAATCTATCGTCAAAGCAGAGTGGATGCGAACGTGGCACACCTTGCCGGAGCCGGGACGTGGACAAGTTCACATCATTGGGGTCGATCTGGCTTTTACAACAGGGCAATATTCTGATTACACCGCCATCATCCCCGCATTGGCAGTGTGGGGCGACGATGGGTTTGAAGTCTACATTCTTCCAGAAATCGTGAACGCGAGGCTGGAGCCGTTGAAATCGAAGGAGAAAGTTATCTCTCTGTCTGAAGCATTCGGTCTGAGCGGAAGAAGACCGAATATCTTTATTGAAGATATGGGCGCTCAAAGAATATACGTTGATGAATGGAAGAACGAAGGATGTCTTGCCGAAGGAATAAGTCTCAGAGGGATGTCGAAGCAAGAACGTATGGCGATTGCAGCACAATACTTACAGAAGGGAGTGATCTATTTCCCGCCGCATGGAGCTGAGCTTCTCAAGAGGCAAATCCTCGGTTTAGGAAATGAGCGTCACGATGATCTTGCGGATGCGTTTACCATTATGATCCTCGGTGTTCGTGATATGCCGCAGCCTTCTCGGTTCAGTATCGGAGAACTGAATGGACTGGACAAAGACGAGGGTTGGCCCAAGCATTCAGCCGATGAGGCGGGGTTTTGGTACCCCGACCACAGCAGCGACAGAGACTCGGGCGGTGGGGGCACGAATTGGCTGAATATGGAGTTTTGAGGGCATTTGGGGCGGGTTTGACACTGGACTTTGGAAGGAAGCTGCGGCCCCTTGTGGGTATCAGCTTCTTTCCCCCTATATCTATGCAAACGGCCACACCAAGCCGACGAAGAAAGACACAGTCACACATACTCACACTGCCACCGATAGGCAGCGAGCCGCCGAAGGACGCGGCGAATACGGTGGTGCGCTACTGTCTATATGCGAGAAAAAGCAGCGAAGAAATTGAGCGGCAGGCATTGTCCATCGACTCACAAATAAAAGAAATGCTTACAGTTGCACAAAGAGACAGCCTGCACATCGTGGAAATCCGGAAAGAAAGTCACTCCGCGAAATCCTCCGGTTCAAGACCCGTCTTCAACCAGCTTTTAAAAGATGTTCGGAACGGTATCTTCAACGGAATTCTCACATGGGATCCGTCGAGGTTGAGCCGCAACGCCGGAGACATTGGTTCCGTCATCGACTTAATGGATCAGGGGCATCTCGCACACATACGAACACACAGCCAGAAATTCACCAATAATCCCAACGAAAAATTCCTGCTTATGATCTTAAGTTCACAAGCGAAACTGGAAAACGACAATAGAGGGATCAACGTGAAACGCGGACAGAAAACACGAGCTGAGATGGGTTATCGTCCTTGTCTGACGCCGCTGGGTTATCTGCAAGAGCGCAGAGCAGGAGAAAATAGGAGCAGGGTGGTCATGGATCCTGTCCGAGGACCGATCGTGCGACAGATGTTCGAGCATGTAGCGGTCAACGGCGCGAGCGGCAGAGTGATCCTGCGCTGGATGAAAGAAATCGGATTCACGACTCGTAAAGGAAAACTTCCCACCCTTAGCATGATCTATCGCATGCTGCATTCCCACTTCTATCTCGCCAAGTTTGAATACCCTCAGGGCAGCGGCAAATGGTACAGGGGTGATTATGAACCGCTCGTCTCGGAAAAACTCTTCAAGGACGTGCAAAAGGTATTGGATATGGCTCCGAAGAAGGAATGGGGCTACAAGGACTTCCACTTCGTTCGCATGATGATATGCGGAGGCTGTGGTTCGGGAATCACAGCGGAAGAAAAGGTGAAATATCGAAAGAACGGGACATCGACGAAGTATGTCTACTATCGATGCACCAAATCCCGCAATTTGCACTGCAAAGAGGCATCTATCCGTGAGGATGTGCTTGTCGAGCAATTGATGACGCTCATCGACACCATCGATCTGGATGAGTCGGGAATGCGTGCGAAGCTGGAAGAGGAAGTGAAACGCTATTGCCGCTTCACGCAGGGCGTCTTAGGACAGGATCCTGCGGGGGATCCCACGCTCCCGAAGGTGGATGCAAGAAGCTATGCAAAATACATCCTGAAGGACGGAACAAAGGATGAAAGAAGGCAGCTGCTTGGATGCCTTAAAGACAAGCTCACGCTCAAGGATGGCAGCGTGTCACGGATGATCGAGAGTGTTACGCCTCAGGTAGCGGCTCAAGCGACTTCGGAGCTAAAGGAATAGTCACCGAGCCAACAATTGTCATGGGAGAGCAGCAACTGGCCAGCTTGTCCTTGAGGTAGATCATTGCAATGCAATCGTCCTCGTTGTAATCAAGAATGCGTTGAAGCTTTTGAGGATTGTGATCTTTGCACCACTCGTTGAACCACTCAATCGAAGCGGCTCCTGACGGGTGAGAATCCCTCCATGAGAAGCCGAGCAGTTGCGCCAAGGTCTTTACAGAGTAGTTGTAGGTAGGCCAATCGGTACATGGTAGAACCACGTCATAGTAGAGATCCACCGCAAATGTAGGATCGAAGAAAGCCTCTACTTCTTCTTCGGAGATCACGTCGGGATATTTCTTGTTGAGGTTGCGATACTGCGTGCGCTCGTACTTGCTGTAGTAATACACCGCAATATCCTCGCGATTATGAGAGTGGATGTACTCCCAGAATCGCGTCCATGCGTCACGTTCCGCATCGGCGCTGACTTCTTCGGCAACAAAAGAATGGAATTTCCTATTTCCATCTTTTCTCTCAACGACTCCATGCAGATAAACGATGTCCTGTGTTGGATCAGCTTCCAAATCGAAATACAGTTCGATGGGCTTCTCAGGCAAAGAAAACGGTACACGAATGAGAGGCTCTTTAGTGCCAGAAGTTAGGAGCTTTGCGCGTCTCACGTATTTCTCGAGTGATTGCTTTCCAATGCCTGGAACGCCAGTTTTCCCTTTTGCATCGCACATTGATTCCACATCGACCTGACTGAGAACATTCACATCTAAAGCAATGGAAAGCATCACTTCTTTTTTGGCTCGTCCAAGTTCCGGAACAAGGGAAATATCTTTCTGATCGATGCATTGTTTCTTGCAGGTACTCTGCCACTGGCAAAGTTTACAGATGCTGATCATGGCCGGCTCGCTTTTCATCTTTCCTTCCAAAAGTGCACGAACGATCGGCACAGTCTCTTCGTAGAGTTCCCACCATGTTTGTTTATTTCTTACCCCCTGCGCAGCGCCTAAAGAGTATTCCACGATGTTCCCTTGGCTATCCCAGATCTTTCCTCGATGGTGAGTTGCAAATCCCAAGCGCCTCAATGCATCAGTGTAGAGAGCGAGTTGCAGCGCGTAGTGTTTCTTAGGCTTTCCTTCTGATTCATCATCTTCGCCCTCAAGACCCATGCCCGACTTAATATCGACAGGTACGTACTCACCATCCGGCTGCAATTCCAGCAAGTCAGGCTCCCCCACAAGATCATCGGTCTCCAAACGTCCTTGATAGATGTAGGGTGCCTTCTTTTTCATCGCCTCGATGGTCGGCTTGAAGCGATCTTGTTTTGCGATGCCAGAGAGATCCAGTATGTCCATCGATCCCTTGTGAGTATCGATCACGCGCTTCTCATACTGCGTACCTTTCTCCCACAGCATTTGCACGAACTCATTCACAGGATCCTTCAGTTTAGGATCGTCGTGAGCGTCACGCCAAATGCGGTGTGGACATTGGGTGTATGCGTAGAGGTGGGAGGCAGTTATATACATACTGATTACGTGCAAAAGTGAGTAGAGGCAGCAACGCTACAAGGGCGATCTCCCAAACCCTGCATCCAATTTTTCTCACACAAGCGCGAGGCAATGTCTTGTCCGTCATCAGATCGAGGTGACAGTTTGTATTGCATAATCAAGACAATGTCCCTCGAAACAACCGACTGTCGCTCCTGATATTTATATTTCACGCACCAAAGATCTTTTGGAGTGTTCTCTGCATGCCAGATATTTACGTCTTGGTAGCCATTAACAGCTTTTAGACGGGGTTCGCGTGAATGATCAAGGACATCGTCCCCATTTGTTACATCGCACTTATCTTTAGCCATCAGTGAACATGCATCTTTCCATTGTCCTTCGTTCACCCGATCAAACCAAGCCTGAATAAGATCTTCGCCTTCCAAACCTGAAAGATCAGAAGAGCGAGAATTCTCAAAACTAGGATTCGGTGCGTTCCCATAATTATTGATGACTTGCATCTGACCAACTTGGGAATCCACTGCAACAGCTGAGCCACTGATCAATTCGGCATCAATATTGGCGCTTTTTAAAAAGAACGGTGTCGCAGCAGCAAATCCGGCTATGAGTACGCCGATTGCTGTCCACTGTTTTATTGTCATTGCTTTTTGAATGAAGATTTGATCATTTCCACTTCATCATCAGATAGGCCATAGAGTTCAAATACCGCATCATTGATACTTTCATCCATCATCGAAATAAGCTGATTGATTTGGGACTGCTCATGGGGCGTTTTTGCTAATGCCAACTGCTTTTGTAAATCGAGCATACTACCTACAAGCGTGATGATCGAATCGCGAAATCCCTCTTCTCTCGAGTCAGAAAAGTCCGTCCATATTGGGAGATTCTTGATGAATCGGGATTCAAAACTGAACCATCCACCTCGCATTTGAGTAGCAATCTGTCTCAAATACCACTCAAGGAGTTTGCTGTTCAGAAGACCCAAGATGTATTCACGCGAATACTCCGGTTTTACAATGATTCCATATCCACCCGCTGCCCCTCCCGTGAAAAACACATCGCCTGTTTCATCCAGTGAAAAGGATGCACGAGGAGCGATATCAGGTGTAAAGATTTTGGGAAGCCCAATAACCTCCAGTGCTTGATTTCTACCGAAAGCATACCAATGAGACTCCAACATTTTCCCATCCTCTCTCTCGCTTAAATATGGCTTATTTTCGATGAAGTACTGCCATGTAAGGGGGTACTTTTCCTCAAATTCAGACTGTGGGATCAATGCCCCAGATTTATAGGGAAACAAGATGAGGCGGTTAGTCCGCGTAAGCTGATATGGTTTGCTATCGCCACCCTTAATAAGGGGATGCAATAACTCAGTTTCAACCCAATGCTCTTGCCCTGTCATTGGTGAATATATTTTCACCCGATCACTTTTTCTTTCACGCTCCTCAACAATATAAATCTTATCCGCACTTGTCTTGAGTCCTTGGAAAATACGAAGGGTAACATTTTCTAATTTAGATGGCATTTGCTTTAGCTCATCAAAGAGTTCAGCCGATTTTCCAACGGTGAACTGCCAATGCGTTTTATCAATCCAGTTCGCAGAAATATCTCCGCTGACTCCTGCCTTCGTCAGTCTCCAATCATCCAAATGATCAACTTTCGTCACTGAGAATTTGTTCTGTCCCGCCTTCGTGAGGAATAAGAGACAAGTATACGTAGATGCCCCTTTGAAAACCTGCTGATCGCCAAAGTGTACGATCTGCTGCAGATTCTTTCCTTTTGAAAGCATCTCACGGACAGGTTCTCCATAATGAGCGTTAAAGAATTTGTGGGGCAGGATATATCCCAATACGCCCTTCTGGTTCATCAGGGCAAGTGCTCGCTCAATGAAGACAACATAGATGTCGTAGTTCCCCTTACTCGCAGATGCGTATCGTTTTTTGTAGTACTCAACCTCTATCGGAGCCCATTCTTTCATCGCTTGAATGCGGATGTAGGGAGGGTTGCCAATTATGGCATCGAAGCCGGCATTTTTTCCTGTCAGTATTTGGGGGAACGCCTTTTCCCAGTCAAAGACGTTGATGCGGTATTGCTCTTCCGTTTCGAGCAATCCCATCTGCTGCCCCATAAAGAAATCTGGGCCAATGAGAGAGTTCCCGCATTTGATGTTACTGCCAAGATTCGGAAGCGCACGTTCTTTAAACATAGACAGCTGCGGCTTAAGACTCTGCTCAGTTTCGCCTTCAAGAACTTTGAGGAGTAGTGAAAGTTTCGTCACCTCGACAGCCTGAGCATCGATATCTACGCCAAAGATATTATTGAGAAGGATCCGTTTTCTCTCGGTAGTTGAAAGTCGCCAATCTCCCTTCGCGCTTTGCGTGAGTTGCTTGTTCCATTTGTTCGGATCGTTATCCATGTAGTACTTAAGATGCCAGTCGAGAAGAAATTGGTAGGCACCAAGAAGGAAAGAGCCCGATCCACATGCAGGATCGCAGATCTTCAACTTTTCAACTTCCTTTGGTGTCTTTCCTTCAACAAGTTTTCCAATTGTGTGCTCAACGATGTACTGAACGATGTATGTGGGTGTGTAGTACACCCCTCCTGCTTTCCGCACCTCGGGTTTTTCCTCAATCTTTGCCCGATGACCATCTGTGAGCCGAATGACTTTGCCAAGGAACTGTTCATACACCTGACCGAGAATGTCGGCAGAGAGAACTGAGAACTCGTAAGGCGATTCTGGATAGTAGAGATGTGAGATGATCTCCTTGAGTACATCATCATCAATTTGTAGCCCCAAAGTGAGCGTATCCGGTGACTCCGATTGATCCTTTTCATTTTCAAAATGAAAAAGACCTGAGTTGTAACGGTCATCCGCATCACGAAAATGTTGCTTCAGTCGTCCATAAATATTTGTGCCATTTACCTCCGCAAGAAGGCGCCCATAGTTCTCGATACCCCGATCTTCACAGATGCGAAGGAACACCAAGCGGTCGATGGTCACCTGAACCGCAAAGTTCAGTTCTCTTTGAGATAAGTCAGGATTGCGGATTGCTATGTTCTTTGCCAAAATCTCACGCCAATTCTCGATTTCTTTCAGAAATGCTTCATCTACTTCCTCGGTGCCCTTATTCTTTTTCGTAGCCTCCGCATATTTGTCGAAGGATCCTTTGAGAACTGCATCACGAGAAAAGATCGATGCGATCTCGTCCCATTTCTCTATGTAATCCTTATAGGTGAAATATTGAATCCGAGCCTTTGTTGATCCGTCCGTTTTTGTCGGCTTTAATCGACAGTCATAGACTGCAAGTTCTTGAAAATCTGTAAGAATAGAAAGTGGCAGTTTTGCTGACCACGCATAGCGTCTGACTTGAAATGCAGGCTCTGAGTTCTCTTTCACATTTACTGCAGGTTTCTTGGCTTCGACAAAAAACTTCCGCACCCCACCGATACGCATGCAGTAGTCGGGGGCTTTATGCATCCCACCAATGCGGATCGCGTCTTCATGAACTACGTCTTTGTAAGCCTCTGCATACCCCTGTTCGTTATCAATGTCCCATCCCAACTCCTTCAAAAATGGGTCAATGAATTCGCGGCGAACTTGCGTCTCGTTGTACTGTCCAGCCATATAAGCCTCTTTGTTTCTCTCGAAGCGTTCAACGAGATCGATAATTTTCTGTGGGGCTGGCATTGGTCAAAATATAGCGAAAGTGTGCTCCTAATACGACCTCGATTTCGCCCGCGAGAGGCTTACTCGTCGAATTTGAGCAACTTCCAGAGTGGAACATCGAAGCCGTCAGCAAGTTTTTGCAGGATGACGAGGCTCGGGTTCTGCGGCTTTTTCCCCTCAAGATTCTGGACATATTTGAGGCTTATATGCGCACGACCAGCCAGTTCTTCCTGCGTCAGCTTCTGCTTCCGACGAAGGGTTCGGATGTTCTTGCCGAGATTGGAAACAACGTCTTGCTTCACGGTATTTATCTTGGTGTGAACACCTTTGATTGAGTACCAATGACTGTTGGTGTATAACTGTTGGTAAATGTGCTGGACATCTTTCAACTACGACGCGTGATCACTGGCGCATTCCTGCATCTGTGGCATCCCTTGAACATCTACTCTTTACCCCCTTTCTAATGCGACCTATCTGGAACATCACCGGCAGGAGAGCAATCGTGGCAGCGATCCTCTCTATCAGCTTCATATTTCCGACTTTTGCCTTTGCCCAAGAGCAAGGCACGGTCACAAGCGTCGTCGACGGCGACACATTTAAGGTAGAGATCGACGGAACGGCCGAGACCGTTCGGATCATCGGGATCGACACGCCGGAAACCGTTCATCCGAGCAAACCTGTTCAATGCTTCGGGAAAGAAGCGAGCAATGCACTGAAGGAAATCCTCAATGGAGAAGATGTCACGCTCGAAAAGAATCCCGCCGAAGAGAAGGATAAGTACGGACGCCTGCTTCGCTATGTGGACATCGACGGTGTGGATATCGGGGCATCGATGATCGAGGAGGGCTTTGCCTACAGCTACAAACAATACCCACATCCGAGGTTGGAGGAATATAATGAACTGGAACAGGAAGCGCGAGAGGAGAACCGAGGCCTCTGGGGTAGCTGCAATGAAAGCAGCAGCGCAGCCTTCAGTGATGTGTCGTCCTCGCATCCGTACGCTCAAGCAATTTCATGGGGCAAGGAGAGCGGAGTCCTCAGCGGCTACCCGGATGGCACGTTCGGACCAGATAGGACGGTGAATCGCGCCGAGTTCCTCAAAATTGTCCTTGGAGCGCAGGGTGCGGATGTTGCAGCTGCGTCTAGTCCAACAGGATTCAGAGACGTGGATGAGAGTGCGTGGTACACGCCGTACATTCGCTACGGAAAACAGCAAGGAATCGTACAAGGATATCCGGATGGATCGTTCAAGCCAGAACAGCCAGTGAACTTTGCGGAGGCACTCAAGATGGCCTACGTCGCACTCGGGATCTCGGGCGACACATCAGCAACCGGAGCATGGTACGAACCATACTTGAATCATGCTAAGAGCAACCAAGTGCTCTTCAGTAACAACGTGAATATTGATGCGGGTATGAGCAGGAAGGACGTGGTGTGGATAGTATGGATGTTGATGGATGGTTCCCCCGTAGAAGAGCCCGTTCAGCCATCTCCAGCTTCACCACCTTCAGAGGAGCCAACTGACGGCTCTTGCGACATCAAAGGCAATATCTCCAGCAAGCAGGAGAAGATCTATCATGTGCAGGGCTGCGGGAGTTATAGCCAGACGAAGATCGATGAAGGCGTTGGAGAGCGGTGGTTCTGCTCCGAACAGGAGGCGGTCGACGCGGGGTGGAGGAAAGCGGAGAATTGTAACTGAGAGAGCACCATGAGCCGGACCAAAAGGTCCGGCTTTTTGTTTGACTCCATTTTCTAAAGTGCTAACTTTCAGTTTACCACTAACTTTTGGTACCCCATCGGAGCTATGCCCACTGAAATCCATGACGACTATCTACCTGAAAAACAGCTGCAATTGCTGCAGTTCCTTCGTGAGTACTACCAGAAAAACGGCGCGATGCCACGTTTGAATGTAATCACAGAGAAGTTAGGAGTCACGAATAAAGCTGCACTCGATCTTATCGATGCATTGGAAAAGAAAGGGCGACTGGTACGTGACGGCGACGTGCAGAGCATTCGTCTGCTCCCAACCAAGGACATCTTTATCAGCTACTCGTCGAAAGACAAAGAATTCGCATTGCAGATCGTCGAAGCCTTCAAGCGTGTTGGCTACACAGTCTGGCTGGATGACATGGATATCCTTGTCGGGGAGGACATCGTTCGCAAAGTTTTCCACGGTATCAGGGAATGCCGTTTCTTCGTCGTCATTCTTTCGGAAAATTCTGTCCGATCGCATTGGGTGCAGGAAGAGATCAGTTCGGCGAGGCTTCTAGAATTGGAGAAGGGGCAAACCGTCGTGCTGCCACTCGTCATCTCGGACAACCTCAATCTTCCGGCAGCCCTGAAGCATAAAAAACATTTGAAAATGTCTGAGAAGAACATCCAAGAAGGCATGCGCAAGCTTTTGGAAAGCATCGTTCTTCTCTCATTGCATGGAACGCTCGGACCAGCAGAAACCCTTGGAGAACGGAGTCGGAATGCTGATCGTGAGTATGAGGAAACAGTAAAGCATATAAAAACAGAAGGTTTTCCCGAAGATAAAGCGTACAAGGAATGGATCATTCATCCTCTCCCGCTCGGCGATAAACTCATACCGAAAGGAAAAATTGAAGAACTCGTGAATCGTCATCGGGTCAAATTGAATCGGTATGGCGGTATGGGTTTTCCACACGAAACGGAATATCACCAGATTGGACGCTCTGTCCTGCGAGATGGTTTCTACATGTATTGGTCTTGGGGAGCAGATGGACTCTTCACACAGAAGGCGTGCTACGACTACTGGCGGATGTTCGAGAACGGTACGCTCATCGCCCGAGAATCTCTTCTGGAAGATTCCATGTTTCCGGATCAACGCATTCTCAGTCTTGAGTGGCTGGAAATGGATATTGTTCGTCCCATGCTCTTCATGCAAAATCTCAAGAAAGAGCTGAAGATCGACGCATATAAATTTACCTTGCGGTTCCACGGACTGAAGGATCGGAAACTTTCGATTCTCAACCGCAGTCGTTCAGGTTTCCACTGGGATTACATCGCAAAAGATGACGAACTGGAACTGACTGCCACCATCGACAGCTCCGTGGATTTGCTGGAAACAGCGCTGGAGATGACGATGAACACGATTGAACTGTTCAACTGGAAGAATCCCAACGTGGAGGTCAGCAGACGCGATCTGAAAGAACTATTGGCCGGCAACTTTCCAGAGTAATTCTTTTCCAATCCTCATGAATCAATCCTGCCCCATCATTCTCCCCTTTGAAACCGCCTTCTCTCAAGCGAGAGAAAACAATGACAACAGGTTATGCAATAAGGATATCCGGGTGTTGCTTGGAAATGGCTTCAGCCAAGCGTACTACGGTGATTTTTCCTATACGACTCTCTTCAATGCTATCAAAGAAGAAAAAAATCATGCGAAAGTTAAACTTTTGTTTGAGCATTTTGGGACATCAAATTTTGAAGCGATACTTCGATTTTTACAGGATCTACAATTTGCTTCTGGCGTATATGAATTTGATGGCACAGTGATCAAAGTGGACTACGAAAGACTGAGAGATGCATTAGCCGATGCAATCGTGAAAGTACATCCGGACAAAACGAATGCCATACCTGAGGTCAATAAAACAGCCTGCCATTCTTTTTTGAACAGATTCGACGACGTTTTCACGGTCAATTACGATCTGCTTTTGTATTGGACGATACTACGGGATACGAACATTATTTTCGGTGATTATTTTAACCGCGACGAAGACACTCCGGATGAATATTGTGAATACATTGAGGATGGGAAAGGGGTGGATAAGCACGTTTTCTTTTTGCATGGTGCATTGCATCTCTTTCTAAAGGACGGACGCACCATCAAGAAAGTATGGGGACAGCAGACTCCACTTATCACACAGATTAAAGAAGAAATGGCAAAGGGCTATTACCCGATGGTGGTCGCTGAGGGAGATTCGGAATCAAAGATGAGACAGATTAAGTCGAACCCGTATCTTAACCACGCGCTCTCAAAACTACAGTTATGCAAAGGCCAGCTATTCACTTTTGGGTTTTCTTTCTCTGATCAAGACAAGCACATTCGGGATGCGATTACGAAGAACGCCGGTATCAAATTCGTGTGGATAGGTATTCGGGGAAATTTCTCGAAAGAGAATAATCAACGGCTTCTAACGGTGAAAGATGAAATGATCACGAAAAGACTTCAAATGGTTGGAGAAACAGACAAACAAGGATTCGGACCTCTCCAAGTCCATTTCTTTGATACAGAATCGATGGATATCTGGGGGCTTAAGGAAAAGGCGCCGGGCACGATTGAATAGGGCAAGCGGGTCTATTTACGCATGCCCGTAGTGGCTGGGGAGGAGGGATTCGAACCCCCGTATGACCGCTCCAGAGGCGGTTGCCT
>CAYUWH010000015.1:18393-31699 GCA_964448615.1 uncultured Candidatus Peribacteria bacterium | reverse complement strand
AGTATAATAATACTTTATGACCACTCAGTCAATTTCCTCTTTATGCCTTTCGCCGGATCGTCCGCTGATGCAGCACTCCGCAGTACGCCGCCAAGAACAGTAAGCCGATCGCCCCGATATCGGCAGGACCGGAGGATGAGAGCTTAGGAGGAGGCTTTGCCGCAATAATCGGTGCGGAAGAACTTGAAGCAGAAGCAATCACTGGCGCGTTGCTGCTCGACGATTGCGCAGGGAAAAGCCAGGAGACAACCGACGTGTCATCGTGTTGCTCCAAACGCTGCTTGCGTCGCTCCATGCGACGAAGCTGCGCTCTCCATTGTTCTTCATCCGGATGATCGGACGGCGAAGTATTCGGAGGAACAATCGCCACCTGCGTACCGCTGCCGGTTTCCTGCGGATTCCAGAGCGCTGCCGCAAGGAGCGTACGCATTTTATAGCGCTCTGACACCGCAGCAAAAGCAGTGAAGGGAATGAGAAGAGCGGCAAGCAAGAGCAGACGCCCGTTGCGCTGGCGCAGCACCTGTATGCAGAAGAGTGCCAGTGCGGCGAACGCCGCCACGATTGCCACAATCCCCCACCCCCATGTGAACAATCCTTTCAGAAACGACAGCGACGGTTTATACGATGCCAACACATCAAACACCATCCATATCAGCAACAGAACCGCCGGAACACTATGCAGCATGCGGAACGGATAATCCGCGCGACCGCTCTTAAAGAGTGGATACAGCACGAGCGGATACACCAGCGACAGCACGAACGCAATCAACCATGGAAGAATGGTTTGCGAGAGTGGCGGGAGCACGCCGATCACCAAGCCTGTAAGGAGAAGGACGCAGCCAAGTACCAAAACCAAGAGCGTCTCCGTCAAATGCTTCAACGGCATAGGACGGGAGATGGTCCCTTAAATTGCGAAACGTGTCAATCAAGCTTGAACAAAGGTTTAGGTAAGGAACGTAAGGAAGGTCAGGAAGGTATTGTACCTGCCTTACGTGCCTTACCTTCTATACCTTCCTTACTTTCTCTTCTTCTTCGGCAGATACTGATCGCGCGGATCGTGTGTGACAGCCGTAGGCAACACTTCATAGTGCTGTACGCGCCAGCGCCTCATCTGGAAATACAGATACGCAAGCACGCATGCCCCCCAGATGACCCACATAAAACGCATCGCGAAGAATTGGATATCCTCCACGCGCGATACGACGAGAATCAATCCTGTCATACCAAACCAGAATGCAGAAAATGCCCATGATCCGCTCAACTTCCGGGCAATGGCGTTCTTCTGTTTCCTGCGCCAAACACGGATGAAAAACGATCCGACGATCAATACCGCACACATCGTCAGAAGCGCGATCATGCCGGGATCGGAATAACTCGCGAAACCGGGATTAGGCCAGAAGAGATAGCGAAGCAATTGCATCATAAAAAAAGAGGAAATTAAGAGTGGGAATGCGAAGAGTGATCGTGATGCGCATGATGTGCATGTTCTGCTTTTTTGAGTTCAGGTGAGGGTTTTGGTACTTCTTTCGTATGGGTTACGGGCACATCCTCAACAGGATGCATGTCATCTTCGCCGAAGAATCCAACCGTGAGCGCCTCCAGCATCGCTTCCATTTCACGCTCTTTAATGGTTCTCGCAGGACGGATGAGCAAATACAACAAGAATCCTGCACCAGGCAGAAACGCGACGAGCAAGACGCACAAACACTGATACGTAAATGACCGTGTGCGCAGAATGACATCGCGCAGCGTGTAGAAGAGGAAAAACAAAATCAGTACCACGACCGCGAGCAAACCGGCCTGCGTCATGGCAAGCGACGGATCAGTCGAGAAAAACGAGGCAAACGGACGGAGAAGGGCGGTAAACAACGACATGCGAAGAGGAGAACATTACAGATGCGGATGGCGTCTGCGATGGACGACAACGTACACGACCGTCCCGAGCAATGCCAGCACCGCAAGAAGCTGGCTGAAGCGCAGTTCAAACGTGGCAAACGGCAACATCGGACGAACGATGAGATACGCCGCGCACAACAAGGTCCCGATCACTTCAAAGAGAATCGCGAGGCGCTGCGGCAAGCGCAATTCAACGGCCACAAACACGCCGAGGCTCAGAAACAGGAGCAGCAAGACAAGAAAATCAAACTGTGACGCAAAGACGGGAATGGAAAAATCGCCGCGGAAGTATTCGAAGAAAAATGTGATGATGGACGCGGAAATAATGCCAGCCAATGTTTCGGCGCCCGCCCGCTGTGCACGCTTGCGGACAATAAGAAGAATGAACGTCAGCAGGAAAAAGAAGACGGCATAGTAGAGCTGCACCGGATGGACTGGCACGGCGTAGCGTACGTTGATGGCATCATACGTAATGCCCCAGGGCACGTCGGTCGGTCGGCCGTATGCCTGACCCGCCGTGAACTTCCCGATCCATTCGAATGCAAGGCCGAAGGTCGTTGCGGGCAACAACACATCGAGCCATTGCAGGAACGTGGTACGCGAGGTGCGACGCAGAATGTAAAGCACAAGCGCAATGCCGATCGAACCGCCGAGCAAACTGAAGTTGCCGTCATGGACCATCACCATGGAGATGGGATCTTTGAAGTAGGAACGATACTCCGCGACGATCGCAAACAAACGCCCGCCGACAAATGCGCCAAGCAAATACCACAGTGCTTGATCTTTAAAATGCTGGAGCGACAGACCCGCGCTCGTCGCAAGCCGGAAGAAAAATTCCGCCGAGAGCCAGATCGCGATCATCAGGAACAGCAAGTGTGTCCAGATAATGAACGGACCGAATTCGAACGCTTCGAACATGGGACGAGTATAGCAAGAAGCTTGAATAAACAGAAAGGCGCATGCGCTTCGGTAGCGGACCTTACGTAAGGTCCGCTACATCTGATTGGCTTAACCAATACTCGCCTTCAGGTTCCTCTCCTTCACATCCTCAAGCGTTTTCTCGACGAACTCCTCAATCCCCACCGTCACCTGCTGCTTCGTCTGCACGTTGCGCACGGCGGCGGAGCGGTCCTGCAATTCTTTATCGCCGAGGACGAGAATATACGGAATACGAAGCTGTTCGGCTTCGCGGATACGCTTGCCGAGACTGTCTTCCGAATTCAGAGATTGCGTGCGAATCCCCTTCTCCATTAATTCCATCGCCACGTTTGCCGCGAATTCCTCATGAGCCTTGGCAACAGGAAGGACCGCCACTTGGACCGGCGCGAGCCAGAGCGGGAAATGTCCGGCGCAGTGTTCGATGAAGATCGACATGAAGCGCTCGATGGAACCCATGATCGCGGCATGAATCATGACAATGCGCTCCTTCTCCCCTGCTTCATTGATGCAGAATAAATCGAAGCGCTCCGGCAAGTTGATATCAAGCTGGATGGTGGCTACCTGCCACTCACGACCGATGGAATCATTGACGATGAAATCCACTTTCGGACCGTAGAACGCAGCTTCACCCAATGATTCGAAGTAGTTCACGCCACGGTCTTTCGCAATCTTGCGGATCGCCCCCTCGGCCTTGGCCCACAGTTCCGGTGTGCCGAGATATTTCTCGAAGTGTTCCGGATCATGGAGCGACAGGCGCACGTTCAGCTCGCCAAATCCCACAGTCTTGTAGAATGTATCGATAATATCCCATACACGGAGGAATTCCTCTTCCACTTGGCTCTGGCGGAGGAACACATGCGCATCGTCCTGGGTAAACGCGCGGACACGGGAAAGACCGTGCAATTCCCCGGTTTGCTCATCGCGGTAGCAGGTCGTGGTTTCCGCATAGCGCTGCGGTAAATCCTTATAGCTCCGCGGAAGGTGGGCGTAAATCTGCGTGTGGTGCGGACAGTTCATCGGCTTCATCGCAAACTCATGTCCTTCGCGCGTCGTGATCTTGAAGAGTTCATTCGCGAACTTCTGCCAGTGACCGCTCGTTTCGTAGAGTTCTTTCTTGGTGATATGCGGGATCGTCACGCGCTCATAGCCCTTCTCTTCGCGCAGTTCCCACACGAATCCATCAAGGAGATGGCGCATGAGCGTGCCGCGTGGCGTCCAGAGCGGAAGGCCAGGCCCCACCAGTTCGCTGAACGTGAAGAGATCGAGCTCCTTGCCGATCTTGCGGTGATCGCGCTTCTTGGCCTCTTCGATTTGTGCCAAGTGTGCATCGAGAAGTTCTTTGGACGCGAACGCCGCGACATAAATGCGCGTCAGCTGGGCCTTGGTTTCATCCCCTCTCCAGTATGAACCCGCGAGCGACATGATTTTAAAACCATCGACGGGGATGTCTTTCGTGGATTCCACGTGTCCGCCGCGGCAGAGATCCACGAAGGCATCTTTGCCATCCGGCCCGATATTCGCGTAATTCGTCACCGTGTGCACATTCTCTTTCTCCTGCAGATCCTGAATCAGTTCCACTTTGAAGGGCTGCTCGCGGTCTTTCCAAAAATCTTTTGCATCGGAAGCCGACAGTTCATCGCAGCGAAACGTCTGGCCCTGGTGAATGATCTTCTTCATTTCCTTTTCAATCTTCGGGAAGTCCTCCGTGGAAATCGGCTCCGCAAACTGGAAGTCGTAATAACAGCCCGTATCGATGGGCGGCCCGATCGTCAGTTTGGTCTTCGGCCAGAGTTTCAGGACGGCCTGCGCCAACACGTGCGCCAGCGAGTGACGCATCGAAGCAAGTTGTTCTTCAGATGAATGGGAAGCACACATACGGGCAGATGATAGAGAGGAAGTACAAAAAAAGCACCAGCTCTTTCACCCCCTATCCCCAACCCCTTTCCCCCACGGGGAGAAAGGGGCTTTGCCGTATCCCATGCGAACACACGTTCGTCTCCCCTCTCCCGTGGGAGAGGGGCTGGGGGTGAGGGTCACACCAAATCCAGCTCCTTCTCCAAACTCCGCACTTCTCTCAGTAGCTGTGGATCATTCTGCATCCGCTCTTCGATGCGCTCATAGGAGTTCATCACGGTCGTGTGATCTCGCCCAGAGAAGAGTTCTCCAATGCGTACGTAACTCACACCCAGATATTTCTTCAGCAAATACATCACAATCTGGCGCGGAATCAGAATCTCCCGCACGCGCGAGGCGCTCATGATGTCCTGCACCGATACCGAGTAATAGCGACTCACACACTCCACCACTTCTTGGAACGTCGCTTTGCGCTTCGGCGCCGTATCGAACCCCACAAATTCCTCTTCCTGATGCGGATCTTTGTTCAACTTCTTCATGATCTCCGCGATGCTCTTCACCGTCGGCATGCGCTGCTCTAGTTCATACTGAGCCACAGCCTGCATCAGGATTCCTTCCAATTCACGAACGTTCTTGGTTGTATGCTCAGCAATGAATTGCAGAAGAGAAAGATCCATGAAGATCTGGTATTCCTGCGCTTTCTCCGTGAGGATCGCGAGGCGTGTTTCGTATTCGGGGGGCGAGACATCCGCGATCATGCCGCGCTCGAAGCGCGAGGTGAGACGATCTTCCAACTGCAATTCTTGCGGCGGACGGTCTGCGGAAAGAATCACCTGCTTGTGCTCTTCGTAGAGCGCATTGAACGTGTGGAAAAATTCTTCCTGCGTGCGCTCTTTGTTTGCAAGAAATTGCACGTCATCGATGATCAGCACATCCACCATGCGGTAGCGCTTGCGGAACTGCTCCATTTTTTGGTGTTGAATCGCCTCGATCACATGGTTGGTGAAGTCTTCCGTGGTGGTATAAACCACCGTGGATTTCGGCATGTGCTTGAGGATCGCGTTGCCGGTCGCCTGCAAGAGGTGCGTCTTTCCCAATCCCACGCCACCGTACAAAAAGAGCGGATTGTATTTGCCGCCCGGCTGCTGCGCCACGGAAGAGCACGCCGCATACGCGAGACGATTGCTCGCGCCGACGATGAAATTTTCCAAGGTGTAACGCGGGTTCAAAATCTTGCTGACGATGCCTTCGGCCAATTTCACTTCCTGCTTATTGGGAAGTTTGCGCTTTTTGGGATCCGGGAAAAATTGGAGGAGATCACGGGTGCGCGCAGGGTCATCTTTCAGGCCTATATCGACTTTGTAGACGATCTGCTGAATGCTCGGATCCAATTCCTGCGCCGCCGTCAGCGTCATCCCGCGATAGTGCTCAAGGTGCCAGTTGAGAGACATCGGCAGCGGCAATCCCACCACCAATTTTCCTTCTTCCTGTGCGAGCGCCGCGGTTCCCTTGAACCACGTAATGAATTGGCCACGCTGGATGTTCGGCTCGATCTTTTTAAGAATCTCAAGCCATAATTCCTCCAACTGTGATGCCGAACGGGTGCCGCTGCTAACGGAAGAGGCGGAGGACATCGAAGAACGTAACAAGAATAATCACGAGAAGCAGAATCCAGAATCCGAGCGCATTGGTAATCAGCTCAACACGACGGTTGGTTTTGCGGAACAATAGTTCCGAAAGGACAAACACCAAGCGTCCGCCATCGAGCGCGGGGAACGGCAAAATATTGAGGATCGCCAAGCTTAAACTGAGCAAGGCGACAAGACGCAGATAGACCATCAATCCCCCCTGCACAGACGTGTACGTCAGCTGCGCGATACCGACGATACCCGTGACACCTTCAGGAACAGTTCCCTGCGTAGCTAGCGAAGAAAACAAATGACCGATGCCGATCACGGATTGGACCATGACCAAGTAGGATTCGCGCAATGCCAATCCAACTCCTTCCACAATCGAGCGCGTCGGAGCCGAGAGGACGCGGGGCAAATGACGCAAGAAGATACCGGTTTTTCCATCCTCCACCCTTAGACTGATCGTCTTGCTCTCTTCGTGATTCTCCCCCGTCAACAACGTGTACGTTACCGTCTGTTTTCCTTTTTGCAGCTCCATCACCTGTTCGGATTCCTCAACGGCAATGCCGTCGATTTTTTCGAGGATGCTGCCGGGCTGAATCCCCGCATCGGCCGCCGAGCCGCCCGTCAGCACATCATCGATGAACACGCCGAGTTCCAAATGAATTTGTCCGCGCTCGCTTGCCTGCTTCATTTCATCGAGCGTCAGATACGTTGGGATCCATTGACCCCACGTAAAGCCGAACGTGAAAATGAGGAATGCAAGAAGGAAATTCATCGCGACACCCGCCGTGAGAATGATGCAGCGCGAGAGCATGCTCGCACGGCTGAAACTTCCCGCCTCGCTACGACCGGTATCATCAATCGCGTTTTCCCCCTTCAGACGAACGAATCCGCCGAACGGAATCCAGTTCAAGGTGAAGGCGGTTCCGCGCCAGGTGAAGAGGGTTTTTGCCTTTGGCGGCAAGCCGAACCCGAATTCTTCGACCACGACCCCCGCCCTTCTGGCCGCGATAAAATGACCGAGCTCATGAATGAGAATCAGTCCGGTGATCAGCAGAAAAAACGCGACGGTGGAGAGAAGAAGAAGCATGGATGCGCATGCTAGAGCAGTTGTGGATAACGGAAAAGTTTTCCACAACCATAATGAGTTGCGACTGTTCAAAAACTCACGGCCAACACCAATGCATCCACTCGTTCTGCACCCGCATCACGCAAGACCGACGCGCACGCTTCGAGCGTCGAGCCGCTTGTACAAATGTCATCGACAAGAACGACATGTCGCGGAAGCGCTCTGCCGGAATGCGCGACCGCAAAAGCGTTCTGCAGCACACCGCCACGCTCGTTGCGCTCTCGTCTCGCCTGCGAACCTGTCGGTCGCACGCGCCGCAGCAATGATTGCAACGGGCATCCTGTTCGCGTCCTCACTTCTTCCGCCAGCAAGCGTGATTGGTTGTACCCGCGTAGAAATTCCCGGGACCAATGGAGTGGTACGGGGCAGAGTACGGCATCTGCTCCAAGCGGAAGAAGTGAAGAAGCATCGGCGAGAAGGGATCCGAGTTCTCGTTTGAGCTCGCGTATGCCACGGTACTTGAATCTGCGAATCGCAATCCGCAAGAGCGGCGACGCTCCGTAGCGCGCGGCGGCTGCAAGTCGATGGACCGACGGCATCCCATGTTCGCGGACACTGAGGGCATCCAAACACACGGGACCATCCGTCAGATTCCGCCGCTCGTCCGGCGTCATCCATTCCCCTTCTCTGCCTTTAAGGGACGTCGGCGGAAAAAGAGTGTTGAGAAAGAAGCGGAGCATGGATTCATGATCCTGTGATAATGAGGTACTGAGGAGAGCATTCAGAAGACGGTAATAATGGGATCTCGCTTTTTCCTCTTCACAAAGAGGAAAAATAGGTTCCAAACCATGATGGAACCTCTTCGTTTATTTTCTCTTCAGCATTCGGCGTAAATCATCTGTCGTTAAATCAAGATCATGGAGAATACTTCTCAGCAAACCGTTTCCTAAATCTTCATTTCCATGAATAGGCACAACGGTACCACGCGCACCATTGCTGGCTTCCACAAAGACATGACTGCCTTTCTTACGAAGAGCGACGTATCCATGTTTCACTAGCATTCGCAAAAGTTTTTTACCAGAAATAACCGGGAGTTTTGCCATAGAGCATCAGATCGCAATTTCAATTTGCTCCATGGCGATAACCACATCCTGAGGAATGGGTTGGCGCTTTGAACGTTCTACCTCAAGACAAAGTTCCATCGCTTCCTGTAAACGTTTGTGAAGAACGGGCAGTGATTTCGCCTGCGTATGACAACCACGCAATGTAGGAACATGTGCGGTATACAGGCCATCTTTGCCCTGCGTAATGACGACAGGAAAACGGTACGTCATGTCTCGCATTGTACGAGAGAGAATATCCGGCGACCACTTTTTTGAGGAAAAAGAGATTTGGAGCATGGATTCATGATCCGACACCTAAGAAAGCGCGGGTAGGCATCCGCGAACAGATTAAATGCGCTATGTGTATTTTTTGTGAAGAGGAAGAGGAAAAAGAGGTTCCACGGGTGCATGGAACTTATTCCTGATGTTCAACTTCTACTTATCCTCCATCCCGTTGTGGACTTCCCCGTTATTGTCCACGCTGTCTCTCTGAGCCAAATGTTGTTGAGAGAACGGATCATGCCAACCATTCTGCCAACGGCATACCCTGTCCTCTGACTGAGAGTCTCAGGAGTTTGAGGTTCTATTGCTTCCAGCAACGCTGCTAGTACAGCCAGTGTGCTCCTTTCTCTCGGCAATCGGTGCTGCCGAGAGATCTCTACCAGTTTCGCTAATACATCGTCCGCAAAATGAAGATCGGCAAGATCACTACCAGCCTTCATAGGATGCATAAGCTGTTCACGAACCGAATCAATCGCTCCTTGGAGAACTTCATCATTCTGTCCCAAGAGCACCTTTTCCAACTTCTCATTCAGCTTCTGTCTGAGGACATTCACATCTTTGTCTTCTCCCATCTCATCAAATGCCGCATCCACTGCGGCATGTAGCTTCACACGTGTTGCCGCTGGAAAGCGCAGAACGCTATTCTCTGTCATTTCCGCCTGTGGCAATTGCCCCTCCTTCTCGTTCATAGTTCAATTATAATACAATTTGTTATATTTGCAATGGTGGGCAATACAAGATTCGAACTTGTGACCTCCACAATGTCAATGTGGCGCTCTAACCAACTGAGCTAATTGCCCATTCATAACGGGCACACGATACGGACCCTCCGCATTGGCAGCAAGGCGATTTCTCATAGGAAAACCAGGAAAAAAGAATCATTACAACCCAAAATCCCATTCCCGCAACCCCCTCTGCGTCCTCAAAAACGCGTTTTTCTGCTATAATGAGGGGATTTCTCGCTATTCTTATGGACCAACCAACACCCACTCCGTCGGAACCGATTCTCAGTTGGAACGCGCCCAGCGTTCCGCTTCATGAGCGTTCCGTGCGATGGTATCTCATCGCAATCACCCTTCTGATTGCAGGAGTGATCTACGGCATTTGGTCCGGAGCATGGTCGTTCAGCGTCGTGCTGATTCTCTGTGCCGTCGTCTATGTCCTCGTACGCAATCACGTTCCTCCGGCGCATACAATCACGATCTCGCGAGAGGGCATTTTGTTCGATACGCAATTCACGCGCTTCGAAGATATTGCGGGATTTTGGTTTATTGAAACCGCGCACTACAACGAAATTCGCTTCGTCTTAAAGGATCGCAAGGCGCGCGAAATCGCCATTCATACCGATGGAATCCCTCTCGATACCATCAGAAGTAGCTTAAACGGCTTTTGCTCTGAATTAAGCGATAAACACGAGCACTTGATTGACATTTTTATCCGTCTTTGTAAACTATAAATGCTGCTGATCTTCCTCCGCAGCCGCAATGCTTCTCAACAACTCCCCTCCCGGGAGGCCCGAGAGCTGTTTTTCGCGTCTGGAGGAACGCCCGGTCCGTCCGCGCCGATCCCCGATAAAACCTCTCCGGATCCCGCACGCGCAAGTCCATCTTTGCCAAACGATCCCGCCGGCAAAGTCCGCGATGCAGCCGAACAAATCAACAAACAGGTGAACGAAACGGTGGAAGGAGCGAACACGCCCGAAGCGCAACACGTCGATTCTTCCCGTGATGAAACAAAAAAGAACGCGGAAGAGATTCTGCGGGAAGAGAATAAGGAGAAAGAAAAACAGGCAACGGAAACTGCCCGATTATTGGCAGATCTCAATCGCTTTAACACGACGCTCATCGTCTTGATCAGCGATATCGAGAGCATTGCCCAAGCGTACGGCGTGAAAGAAATCGATGGCGTCAGCATTCAGGAATCTCTCAATACCTTGCACCAATACAGCGGCTACGTTGGCGAGTTGCAGGATTTTCTCACGATGCTCAATCGCTTTGAGATCGGATTGATCCCTCCGACGGAATTCATGCAGTGGCTCAACACGACGGCGGGAGAAAAACTGCAGCGGGCGGGCATCAAGCCGGATGCGCAAAACGGATGGCCCAATGTCCGCGAAGCGGAAGCGCTGATCGAAGGAACAAAAGGCAACAAAGTAACGGGGCTCGCCGATCAAAACTTGCCGGATATTTCGGCCCCCGCACTCTGGAGAACGCTCAACGAATCACAAAAGCAAATGGCTGTTCAGAAAATAAGCGAGACGTTGAATCTGAAAACGCTGCGCAGTTACGCGAGCATGTTTTTGGAAGACATGAAACAGAAAACCGGCAAGAGCATCGACCTGATGAAAGAGCGAAAGAGTAAATTCACGCAAGATTTGCAGGCAATGCCGAAGGCATCTTCGACAGGGGAAGCCTCGGAAGGAATGTGGAGTGAATTCAAAAATGCGCTTGGTATTGAATTTCACTCGCTCGGCGAAATTTTTGAAGCGATGGGCGATGTGAAGAGCGCCTTCGATGAGTGGAGAAAAGGTCACAAACAACTCAAGCGCTCCGACCTGGCTGCCGGAATGGGCAGAATTCTCGGCATGATTCCGGGGCTGCAAGAAGTGGAAACCGATCTGGCGATTCAAAAATCGAAAAAGGTGGATGATCGCAAAAATTCCTACATCAGTATCCTTAAATCGAAAGACAACCAGCCGGGCTTCCGCAGATTATTCGATCCGGGTGAATACTGGGACCAGCATAGCGATGACCCCATCTGGTGTATGGCCATCTTGGAGTATGCCTCCGAAAAAGGATTCCTGTACGACATCGACCTCTACAGCCAAACTCATACCTTGCTTGGGCGCATCAATATCGAATCGCATCTCCCCAAAGATTGGAACGAGAATCAAAGGGGAACGTATATCAGCGATCTTTGGTACGCCAACCGCGGCGGTCGCGAAAAGCAAATCAAAGCAGGGTATGACATCAACTTCACCAATCCTGCGAATGCGATCGAACAAATTGCAGGGGCCTTGGATGGACGCGACTTGCACTATTCACTTGGTCTCGCGCAGAAAGCCTTTGAAAAAGGAAAGGAAAGCTACGTTGCCGGCTGGATCGCCACCACGTTCCTGCGTGCATTTGAGAAAGATCCGCTCCTGCGCAGTTTTCTCACGGAGGAATACACCGAACTCCTTGCCAAGTATGCGGGAGGCTACACCATCGCCTTTTCCGCGGGCAGCTTCTACTTCGAACGCGGACAGGTTCTACGCTGGGCAGCCAGCGGCAATACTGAACCGGAGAACATCCGCGAAATGGGACGCTTCGGCAACATGGTGGCGGATGTGCGAGCAGATATCATCAAAAAAGATCCGAGCATGGATCCCAGCAAATATCCTGAGAAACAGGCTGAGTTCGACAAGATCGTCGGCTACGTCATCTCCTGCAACATTGTGAAGTTGCCGAACGGGAAATTCGTGAGCATTTTCAGTAAGAAATACGATCCGTACAATCGCGGTTCCGGTTCGCAGCAAATCATTGATATGAGCAAGATTGACGAAGTGTACTTCAAAGAGCCTTCGGAAGTCTTGATGTCCGACCAGAACATCATCGCGCAGCAGCTGCTCCGCACCGTGAGTCCAAAGGGATTTGCAGATGCAGAACGCGCCTTCATGTTTATAAAAAACGTCACATTGCAAAAGAAAACACTTCTAAAATATGCGGAGGAAGCCAGAAAAAACGGTGATTTCGAAAACGAGCAAGAGCTGGAAGAAGCTGCCAATCACTTCAGCAAGGTAATGTCCGGGAAGCTTTGGGAATGGCTTAGGGGTGAACTCAAAGTTCCGGGAAACAAAGTCTTAGCCGAGGCAAGACACAAGGGGCAAGAGGAGGATCCTCCGCTCGCCACTCTTGTGGTCGAAGGCATCATCCCCGAAAAGCTCATCATTGAATCTCCCGGAGATTGGGGGCATCTACTGATGGCGGAAGTCGAAAAAATACGCGGAGGCGATCCTAATAAATGGCTGAAGTCTGGGAAAACGAAGTAAGGAAAGCAAATCAAAACCAGTGCACTTCGCCTTGAGCACGAGATACGCTAGCATCGCGGCATGCACGTCTCCATTCAACGTATCGACACCACTCTTCCCCTTCCCTCCTACGCTTCTGCGGGGGCTGTAGGCTTCGATGTAGTTACACGCGAAACAACGATCATCGAACCGGGAACCATCGCGCTCGTGCCCGGCAATGTGATCGTGAAAGTGCCTGAAGGCTATGCGCTGCTCATCGTGCCGCGCTCTTCACTGCCGCGTAAAAAAGGATTGATCTGCCCGCATTCGGTCGGCGTGATCGATCATGACTACCACGGCCCCAAAGATGAACTGATGGTACAGGTACAGAACATCACCGATGCGCCCGTCACGGTCGAACGCGGCGAACGCATTGCGCAGGGATTATTTGTTGCAGTCGGTATCGCACAGTGGCAGGAGGTTGATGGCCATGGCGCAGAATCGCGGGGTGGGTTTGGGTCGACGGGAACGCATGCGTAAA
>CAYUWH010000015.1:0-18293 GCA_964448615.1 uncultured Candidatus Peribacteria bacterium | reverse complement strand
CGCATAAACGCCGGCACCTCCAATTCCTGTTCATCCAATTGCGGAGAGGTCGACTTTGACGTTTCCGGAATCGCCTCGTGGCGGAAATCGCGCTCACGCTCCATCGGACGCTGCATCTGGCCACCTGCGCCCATCTGCTGCGGCGCACCCGGCTTGTTATTATTGAGATAGCGCTGTGCGGGCGTGGCATAGGCCTGGGTCTGACTCAATTCATGATCATCAAAGCCCGTGGCGACGACGGTGCACTTCACCTGACCGGTGTAGTTTTCATCGATCAACGCACCGAAGATGATGTTCGCATCGGGCGAGGCGGTCTCGGTGATGATGCGCGCGGCTTCATCAACTTCAAACATGCTCAGATCGTTGCCACCCGTGATGTTGAACAAGATACCCTTGGCACCGTTGATGCTGACTTCGAGCAAGGGGCTATCGATCGCGGCGCGCGCGGCTTCAGCGGCACGATTATCACCCGTGCCGTACCCGATGCCCATGAGGGCCGTGCCGGCATCTTGCATAATCGATTTCACGTCCGCGAAGTCGACGTTGATGAGTCCGTGGCGCGTGATCAGATCGGAAATGCCTTCGATTGCATGTTGCAACACCTCATCCACCACCTGGAACGCTTCGGTAAGTGGCGTGGTTTTGTCGATCAGGGAGAGAATTTTATCGTTCGGAATCGTGATGAGCGTATCAACTTTTCCTTTAAGCAATTCAAGCGCCTCATCAGCATTTTTCCTGCGCTTTGCACCTTCAAAACTGAACGGACGCGTCACGACACCGACCGTCAGGATACCCATGCTGCGTGCCAACTCCGCAATGACCGGCATCGCCCCTGTTCCAGAACCGCCACCGAGACCCGCCGTGACGAAGAGCATGTCCGTCCCTTCAAGCTCCTTCTTGAGCTCTTCCATCGTTTCTTCCGCGGCACGCTTGCCGATCTCCGGATTCGACCCCGCACCAAGACCGCGCGTGGTTCCGCGACCGATCGTGATCTTCTTGGACGCAGGATTGTGGTAGAGCGCTTGGATATCGGTATTCACAGCAATGAATTCAACGCCGCCGACCTTGCCGGTCACCATGCGGGCAACCGCATTGGAGCCGCCACCGCCGACGCCGACGACGCGGATCACCGCACCGGGCAGCACGTCCGGACGCACCTCGCGCGTGGTGGAAGCATCGCCTTCAGGTTGTTTCATCTGACCTTTGGGGCCGGAGAAGAGAGAACGGAACGTATCGGACATGGGATGTGGGAGAAAAAAAGCAAAGTGAAGAAAGATCAGGGGAGTAGACTCTTAAACCAACCGCCGACCTGCTGCATCGCACGTTTCATTTGGAAACCGCTTCCCGGAGAGGAAGCAGAGCCCTCTCGCAGCCCCCAAATCAGGGTACCAAGCGCGGTGGCATAGGCGGGATCGTCAACTTTCTCAATAACACCACCGATATCGACCGGGAATCCCATCTGTACCGGGAGTCCGAGCGTATCGCGGGCGAGATCCAACACACCGGGTGCCTTGGAGGCACCACCCGTCAGAATCGCACCAGCCGGCAACATACCGCTCCGACCGATGCGCTGCAGTTCGGCTTTCACCAAACTGAAAATTTCGAAATAACGAGCCTGCATGATCTCCGCCATGTAGCGCTTGCTGACAGTTTGCGTATCAATGCGGCTGACCGTGGAAAGGTCGATCATTTCGCGCTCCCCTACTTCCTGCGGCAACACCGATCCAAATTCGATCTTGATGCGCTCGGCCGTATCGACCGACGTGCGCAGTCCGATCGCGATGTCGTTGGCGACAGACTCACCGCCGATAGGCAAGCCGACGGAATGCAGGATCGTCCCCTCTTCGAATACTGCGATGGAGGTGCAGCCTGCACCGATATCAATGACCACCACCCCCAACTCTTTCTGACGCTTGGTCAGCGTGGCCTCAGCAGCCGCGATGGTGGAAGGTACGATCGCATCGATATCGACCCCTGCCTGTGAGATACACTTTTCCAAATTCTTCACATGCTGGATATGGCCGGTGATGATGTGAGCCTCGACTTCCAGGCGGATACCCGTCATACCGACCGGGTTCTTGATGCCGCGCTGCTCATCGACGGCGTAGGCCTTGGGTTCGATGTGCAAGATGCGGCGATTCGGCGGAATGCTGACTGCTTGTGCGGCCTCGAGCACGCGGCCGACATCGTCGAGCGTGATCTCGGAACCGGAAATGGCAATCACGCCACGGCTGTCGAAGGCTTCGATGTGCGATCCGCTCATGCCGACGAACACATGGTTCACCGGAACTCCCGCCATGCGCTCCGCGTCTTCTAAGGAAGAGATAATATTATGGATAAGCTCTTCGACATCGATCACCTGCCCTTTGCGAATACCGAGTGACGGCGAAAGCCCCACGCCGATGACATTGGGCACAGTGTGATCTTGCGAACCATCCGCGATGGCGACAACGGTTCGAATTTTTGAACTACCGATATCAAGACTGGCGAGGACGCGTTCCTTGGGCATGGGTGGAGAAGGTGTGGAGAAGTAAAGGAAGACACACTCCGATTTCTTGAGGATGCGTTCTTGAACGAACAACCGGAGCGAAGTGTAAGTTTCTGCGAGAAACGCCGCAAGGGAGGCATGACTACGTTTCGTATTCAGATTTCACAGTGTGGAACAATTTTAATGCACAGACTTTTGCTCTTACTCTAGGGCTCTCTTACAAAATAATGCTATGAAAAAAGCATCAAAATTTCGATGTGCACTGAATGTAGTCAGAAAAAACACGGTGTTGCGTGATGTATGTTTTATATGCGGTAATGCTTGTTTGAAATAAAACACAACATTCCAAATCTCAAATTCCTGACAATTTTTAAAAATCCTTCGGTGCGTTCAGGATGATGTGGATCGTGGAACTCGTGTAGAGATGTGCAATGGTTCGGCGTGCTCACCACAAGTTCGCACGTCTCTACACACGATCGACATCAAAACAATGACAATTGTTCCTTCGAAACCTGTGGCTTCGCAGGGACCGCCACCGGTGCGCTCGCAGTGAACGCGCGTTGACCGAACGGAGTCGTCAGCAATTCACGGAAACGGCGCGTGAGCATGCTGAATTCCAGCTCCTGAAACAGGGCGAAGCAATCATCGATGTTCACGGCCTTAAGTTCCAGCTCCTCCAGTGTGAGAGGCAGCGGAATATCACACACAAGAACCGCCATATGCTGACAGAAAAATGCCTGCTCTTTGTCTGCCTCCAGCTTCTGGCGCACGGCAGGACGGACCTCGTCCAGATGTTCATACAAAGCTTCAAGCGTCTGATACTTCTGCAACAATTCCGCAGCGGTCTTGGGACCGATACCGCGCACGCCGGGCAGGTTATCGGAGCTATCACCGACGAGCCCCTTGTAAGCGGGTACTTGATCGGGACGGATACCGTATTTCGCCTCGATTTCCGCAGGACCGAGATATTCCGCTTGCTGGTAACCGCTATGCGGAATCGCGACCCGCACATTGGCATTCGCGAGCTGGAACGCATCGCGGTCGCCAGTGACGATCGTCACACGATCGCCGGCCTTTTCCGCTTCGCACGCATAGGTGCATAAAAAATCATCGGCTTCGTACTTTCCCTCGGAGACATGGGGAAAGTGCAATGCATCGATAAGCTGCATCACGCGCGGAATCTGCGTGTAAAAATCATCGGGTGTTTCGGCCCTTCCCTCCTTATAGGTCGCATTCTCCTGGTGCCGAAACGTCTCTTCGCCTGCATCAAAACAGAGGAGGAATGCATCGGGCTCCTCTTTTTTAAGAATATTGATCAACATGGAAGCCATTCCGAAGACCGTGTTCACCTGCTCCCCGCTGCTTGTTTTGAGAGTACGCGGAATCGCCCAATACGCACGGTACATAAGGTGGTGCCCATCAATAATAACGAGGTGTTTCATGCAAAGAAGAGAAAGGTGGCCGCTTGCCCTGCGTAGCTCCAAAGAGCGAAGCAGGGTCTATGATCACGAGATGTTTCTGTGCCATGGGTTGTTCCGAGGGTAGTGCAAGAATAGTGCCTCCGTCGAGCGGTTTTCTACGTGAGTTATTACTGAATATTTAGAGATTTATGCAAGAGATACCCCCTTTCTCGGAAACGGTTTTTCCGCTATAATAAGAGGAAACCTACACATAAACATGCAAAACCCCACCCCCACCTTAGATACGGGCATTGCCCGCCATTACGGATCCAAATCCTTGGAATACAAGGTGCAGAACAAGACGGCTCTGCAGGAAGAATTGGGATGGGCCGCCGAAGCCAAGAGGCCGGTTATGTGTTTGCCGGTTGGGATGACGGATCAGTTGGGAGGAGAACTCCTCACGGAATTGATCCCGGGCTTGCTCAGTCTCCCGGTGGAAATTTTGATTCGCGGCAAGGGCAGTTCCACCTATGGCGCTTTGTTCACGAAGCTCGCAAAGGAACACGGCCATCGCGTCGCAATCATTGCGGATGACGAGAAATCTCTCGCAAAGATGTATGCAGCCGCAGATATCGCACTCTTCCTCACAGATCCCACAGACGAAGCCGAGCTCACACAGTGTCTGCGCTTTGGCACGGTACCCGTCTCTCTGAAGTCTGAGACCCTGAAGAACTACAACCCGAATCAGGAAGAAGGTGATAGTTTCCTCTTCGAGAAAGCAACGGTCTGGCATGCCTTCGGCGCATTGGTCCGCGCACTCGAGACCTTCCGCTTCCCGTTCGACTGGAGAACGATCCAGCGCAATGGGATGGAAAAAATGGAGAAACAGTAAACTCTTCCCACTGTCATATGGATACGAGCAGAGATATCGAGGAACGCTTGTCTGCTCGAGAGGAAGCAGACCGGGCGCTTTTGAGCGAGGCTGGAAAAACTCTGTATGCACTTCTCGAAGAAAGGATCGAGAACAAACAGGCGCCTGCCACGTGCATCTATCTTACGAAAGGCGCGCGCCTTCTCCCCTATTTCGTCAAAGGACTCACGAAAGATTTGGACTGGAAGCCGCAGCATCGCTTTGTGCAATGTTCCATGAAACAAGAAAGCGACGCACAGATGCGGGAAGAACACGAACAGATCCGCCAGAGAGTGGCAGAAGTCATTCGCACCACGAAACCCCCCTATCTCATTTTCGACGAGTTTACCTCGCATCAACATACAACATTTACCTTTATCCAGAGCGTATTCCGCGAACTGGGCATCGAGGAAAAAGATATCATCTGCTTTGCATTCGTCGGAGCAAGCGCCATACCCTGGAGCGACGGAGAGCCGCCGCTGACAAAAGAGCATTATGCAAAGGAGCGCATCATAGTCGGCACGCTTGATCCGCGTGGATGGTCGTTTCCGCTTGAATATGACCATGTGCTCGGCACAAAAAAGGATATGCGCACTCCATACGAACAAGTCGACCCCGATCTGCACTTCGAAGAAATGGAACAGGGATGGTTTAACGCCAAAAAAGCGAAAGCCGAACGCATTCGCGAAGGTATTCAATCCGTACGTCGATTCTTTAGACGCAGCGGCAAGCAGGTACTGAAACAGATCCGGAAAGAGAAAGAAAGCGAGGAATCTCCTGAATAAAAACAAGCCAAATGGAGGACAAGAGCAGTAAAATAGTGTATAATATTTTTAATGAGCTTTGAATCCTTCAATCCCGGCAAAAGCGCTCCGGAGAGAGGTGTTCGTCATGTGTTGGAATCCGGAAAAAAGATCATCATGTCCCCTGCACAAGTGGACTGGAAAAAACAGGGTGTGGTCGGCGGCGTGATGGACAGCGCGACGAATGCCGCCCTCACGACGGTCGGTGAAACCACAAAACTCGCGAGCTATGGAATCGGCTGGGTGATCGGGAAGACGCGTGATGCAGTGATGAGTGTTGTGGGAGGAGCGGGATCCGTCGCGAAAACCGCCATCCTGAATGCGCCGATACTTCCGCTGCCTGCTAAACACTTGGGACCGAATGCACTGAACGCTAAGCTGGATCAATGGAGCAATCGTTGACCTTCACCGCGCGTGTGATTTCGGGAGCCGGAAGAGGAAAGCGCCTCGGCACTCCCACGATGAATATGAATCTCGCAGATGTTCCACACGACCTTGCGGAAGGAATTTACGTGTGTCGCACCGATGGTGAATCAGCTGTCATGCATTACGGTCCGCGTCCCGTGTTCAGAGATACCACATCGTGCGAGGTGCATCTCCTCGATCGTGTGCTCGAACGCGCACCGGATACGATCATCGTAGAAGTCATCCACAAACTCCGTGATGTCCGGGATTTTCCGTCTCCCGAGGCATTAATGGCCCAAATCGCCGACGATATCGCGCAAGCTCGTGGTATCCTGGCAGGCGCATGAGTCTTTCCGCACTCAAAAAGCTGATTCCCGACAGGCACCCCGCGCGCCTGGCGTGGCATCATGCCAAAGCGTTAGTGGCAGCGGCACGCTACGGTTTTCCCGCAAAAAAACTGACGGTCATCGGAATCACGGGAACAGACGGTAAGACCACAACCGTGAGTATGATCGCCCACATTCTCCATGAACGCGGCATCGCCTGCGGTGCGCTGACATCGGCAGCGGTGCGCGTCAAAGATCTTCTCGAACCGAATCCCAGTCAGAAAACCTCTCCTTCTCCGTTTGTCGTGCAAAAATTTCTGCGCAGACTCGTGGATGCAGGATGCACGCGCGCGGTCCTCGAATATTCCAGCCACGGACTGGTGCAAGGCCGCCTCGATTGGACGTGGCCCGTGGTGGCCGGCATCACGAATACGTCGGAAGAACATCTCGATTATCACAAAACCATGGAACAGTATCGCCGCGATAAATGGCTACTCTTCCGTATGTTGGGAAATCGCGGCACGGCTGTGTTGAATGCGGACGATGGATCTTTTTTCCTGTATCGGACATTGCCGCAACCACATGCTGTCCATGCCTACTCACCTTCGAAACAGCTGACGAATATCGTCAGCGCACCTTCTTCGTGCTCTGCCACCGCACAGATTGATGGAACTGCGCATGAACTCCGCCTCTCGATTCCCGGTACATTCAATTTAGAGAATGCCCTCTGTGCGCTTGGCTGCACTTCAGCCCTTGGCATTCCCCTGCCGGATGCGATTACGGCAATCAAAACCTTTGTCGGTACGGCAGGACGCATGGAACGGATCGAGGAAGGACAACCCTTCTCCGTGTTCGTGGATTTTGCCATCACGCCGCAAGCCTTTGAAAAAACCCTGGCGACCGTTCGTGCGATGGTCGGTAAGGATCACCGCGTATTGGTGCTCACAGGTAGCTGCGGAGATCGCATGAAGGAAAAACGTCCGGTGATTGGCAGGCTCTGCTCGCAGCTCGCGGATGTCACGGTGATTACCGATGACGAATCGTACGAGGAAGATCCCCGCAAGGTCATGGAAGAAGTGTGGGCGGGAGTAGATCAAACCACAACGGATGCCCATAAGATTTTCGACCGCCGCGAGGCGATCGCATTCATTCTCGCGCAGGCACGCCCCGGCGACGTCGTCGTGTTGTGTGGCCTCGGCAGTTATCCCACACGCATGACGCCCAACGGGCCGATCCCGTGGAATGAACAAATGATTACGCGAACGTTGCTACGAGAACTATCCGCAAAAACCAATGATGTAAAGACGCGCGAATCGCGCGTCTAAACCGTACGTCCATCATGACATCATCCCCCGTCATCGCCGGCATCGACGAGGCCGGTCGCGGTCCGTTGGCGGGCCCCGTCGTCGCGGCGGCATGCATCATCACGCACGAAATGTATCCACGCGAATCGTTTGGATGGAAACCAATGATAAATACACAATGTAAAGACGCCCTTCATGGGCGTCTCTCTACGAACAACGTCATCATCGGCGACAGCAAGATGCTATCCGAGGAACAACGCGAAACCGCGTACACATGGATCATCGAACATTGTGCCTACGGAATTGGCACATCGAGCGCCGCGGAAATCGATCAGCTCGGCATTCTTGGCGCGACGGAGCAAGCCATGCAACAAGCGGTGGAACAACTAAAACTGAAACAAGAGCCGACGTATTTGTTGGTCGACGGGTGCGATGCGTTTTGGTTCAACTATCCGCATTCATCAGTGATACGCGGCGACAGCTTGGAACCCTGCATCGCGGCGGCGTCGATTCTCGCCAAAGTCACGCGTGATCGCTGGATGAAAGAACAGCACGAATTGATGCCGCACTATGGCTTCGCACAGCACAAAGGCTACGGAGCACCGCAACATTTGGAAGCATTGCGGCAACACGGCCCCTGCGCGCTTCATCGTCAAACGTTTCTCAAGAAGTTTTTCGAGCGGGAAGCCTTGGCTGCAGCATCAGTGACATTATCGAAGGCAGCGGAGCTTACGTAAGCTCCGCTGCCTGGCATGGTATTTACTACTGCATTTTTTTAAATAGATAAAAAACACTGCAATCTTGTTGAATAATCATCCGTAGCGGACCTTAATAAGGTCCGCTACCAACACGCGATTCAACGTTTCTCTTTTCTTTTGCCCAGGAATTGCCAAAGAACAATCCCCGCAATAACAATCGGTAACGAATACCACTGTCCGCGCGTGATGAAGTAATACGAATGATCGGGCTCGCGCACGAATTCGATGAGGAAGCGCAACGCGCCGTACAGCATCAAAAAGAGCGCCGCTGTTCTGCCCGGACGCAACGGTTTGGCATTGATCAAATACAGATAGCAACACCCGGCAATGAAGAGATCTTTTGCGACGGCGTACAGCTGGGCAGGATGCCGGCAACCTTCGACGCCGGGAATCAGGATGCACCACGGAACAGTCGTAACGGTTCCATAGAGTTCTTGATTGATGAAATTCCCCACTCTTCCCAACGCCAAACCCAGCGCAACCGGAATCACGAAGATGTCCGCAAAATGCCACAGTTCGCGCTTGCGACCACGCAATGCCCAAAGGAGCGCCAGCGTGACGCCAATGAAACCCCCGTGCGAGGACATGCCGCCATGCCACACCGCAAAGATTTCCAACGGATGCTGCAAAAAATACATCGGTTCATACAGCAGAACATATCCCAATCTTCCGCCACCGATGACGCCGACGATGATCCACGAGAGAAGTGAGGACCACTCTTCTTTGGAAAGGTCCAACCCCCGCAATCGCTGCAGCCGCGGAAGAAGCACCCATGCCAATAAGAATGCGCACAAATACAGCAATCCATACCAGTGCACGGAGAAACCGAACAATTCCACGAAGACCGGACGCGAAGGGAAAAAATGAATCATGGCTGAGAGGAAGGACAATGAACGGAAAACAAGGCGGGGTCAGCGGTCGGATGAAAACAGGAGTCACGCAACAATGCTGCGCCGCGCTCTTGGTAAAAATCATGAAAGAACGCCGGAGCGTACACATAGAGCGGCCGATTGAGACGAGCAATCAAGGCAACGCGCGCCGCATGTTCTCCCATTAAAAATGTTTCCCACTGCGCATAACTCCACCCCGGAAGACTGAAGAGACCCGGTCCTCCAATATTGGCCTCCGGAAGCCACCCTAAGAGATAGGGTGCGGATTGATTTTCCAGTGCAATGACCGTCGCGCCCTTTGGCACGATGCTTTCGAGTGCCTGAATGGAATGGAATGTCTCCGCATCAAGCAATGGCTCTCTGGTTTGAGCCGCAGAGAATGAGAGGACAGCTTGGACCATGATGACGATGACCAGCATTGTGCGCGCAGCATATTGCGGAAAGTGCTGCCAGAGCCAAGTGATGGCAAGAGCGGCAAACGGCAAGAGAAAGAAATCCAACTGCAGAAAAAATCGATTCGCGAAGAAGAGATTGCCGAGCACAAATACCGCACTGATGAATATCGGTAATTGCCAAAGCGTGCCCTGTTCCTTTCGGAGATTCAGGATTAATCCAGTGAGACCAAGCAAAAGGAGAATGCCGGTGGTCTGAACATAATAGAAGAGCGGCGGAAAATTGCCGACTGCCTGCGAACGGAACAGATGCACGACAAGATCGAGGAAGCCTGTCTGCCAAATGGGCGCATACAACAACACTCCGAGTATCAAAATGCTGACGCCCGCGAGCACCCTGAACATCAGCAAGGATGCAGGCATACCTTTTTTCCCCTGCAATAACGGCAAACATTGAAGCAAAACCCACGCGAAAAACGTCAATCCGAACAACAATCCCGTCTGATGGTGCGTGAACACTGTGAGCACGCCCCAGAGGACGGCGATCCAGGATTTCCGCTCAAGCGCATCAATGGAAAGCACAAAGAACGCCAGCGAGAGAAGCGTTTTCCAGTACATCGCGGCGAATCCATCGAAATACGCTTGTGACAGCAATGCGACGAGCAGCGTCAGGACGCCAACGGCAATGCCCATGCGCTTCCCCCATTTCCACGCCAACATTCCCGCAAGCAGAACGGGCACCAGATTCCAGATCCACCCGATCAGCCAATCGACCGGCAGCCCGAGTCTGAGGAACGGTGTTGCAAGCGAAAAGAGTCCGAGCGGATGTTCGTATGCCCACGCTTGCATCGGCGCAATGATGAAGGGCGGCAATCCATGCGCATGATTCACGAAGAGATAGCGATAAATACCGGCGTCGTAGCCCAGCGGAACTTCGAAACGGAGGAACGGCCAAAAGAATTTCGCGAGGAGCAGAAGCAGGAAGGCCACTGCTGCCATACCAAGACCTTGCCGGTACAACTGCGAGGAAGCAGAACGAGGCACGGACACAGAGTAGCACCGCCTGATGAAGCGTCACGTCCTGATCTGCAAGGCGTCAATCCATTGTTGCACGGCGCGCCGCTGCTCGAAGCGCTCGACCATGGCAATGCGCGCCCGCTCCCCCATTTGCTGACGCAGCGGCGCATCTTCGAGTAAGCGCACAATCGCATCGGACCAGGCCGCAGTGTCATCGGGAGGAACAAGCAATCCTGTTTGTTCATGAACCACAAGTCTACGCAATCCTTCACAGTCGCTCGCGATCACAGGCGTTCCGGCCGCCATCGCTTCGGCGGCGAATAACCCGAATCCTTCAAGATGCGCGGGACAGAGCGCAAGCGACGCACTCGCAATGAGTGCGCGTAATTCTGCGTCGGGCATCGTACCGCTTTTCACGACACGCAATTGTGACTGCGGCACGCGCGCAAGTACCGCAGGCCAAGCCGCTTCAATCGTCTCAAATCCTTTTCGACGATCCGTCCTCCCGACATACACACACAATCCTTCTTGCTTGGGTTCATGCATCGCTGACCACGCCTCTAACGGAAACACCGGAGCGATAAGGCGAATCTTCTCCGTTTCGATGCCGTACTCATGTTCCAATGAGAGACGCGTATCTTCGGATGCGATAAGGATGGCATCTGCACACTGCAGTGTCCGCTCTTCGAACGACGCGAACATCCACTTCCACGCTTCACCCGGCACCAGCCGCGATTGTTGCCAGTAGGTGTGATAGGAAATGATGACGACTTTGCATCGTTTCGGCTTTCGAAACAGCATGATGCCGCCCGGACCGGTGGGAATGAGCACCGTATGAATGCGGTGTTCATCGATCCATCGCTGCAATATCCACGGCAGAAACAAGGAGAACAGCAAATGCCCGCCCGGCAGCGAGGTCAGACGCATGTATGACGGCAATGCTTCGCGTTCACGCGAAAGGACTGAGACTGAAATACCTTGTCCTTGCAGCGCATCTGCAAGCCATTTCATCGCACGGCCAAGTCCGCCGCGCGGACGCGCAAAATCCCAGGACACGATGCCGACGCGCAATGGTTCAGAACTCAAAGACTTCCTGATGATAGCGCGTCATGAGGCGTTCCCACGAATATCGCTCAAGCGTCGCACGGGAAATAGCCACACGCACCAATGGATTCCTCAATAATTCCGTAATGACGCGCACGCAGTCTTCACTGTTTCCTGGCTGAAAAAAACGCCCGGTCACGCCATCGATCATCGCATCCATCACGCCGCCGATCGCCGCGCCGGCGGTCGGAATGCCCGCTCTCCCCGCTTCGAGACACACGATCCCGAATCCTTCCATGTCTCCCTCTTTCGGGATCACCGGCATCACGAATACATCCGCTTCATGCAGTAACGCACTGCGCTGCGCATCAGAAATCACACCGAGCAGTGAGACATGTTTCTGAAGATGCAACGCAGTAATCGTTTCACGGATCACGGATTCCTCAGGACCGCTCCCTGCAATGGAAAGATGAAGAGACGGAAATGTTTGAAGAAGATGCGGCATGACCTCCCGCACAAACCACACCACCCCCTTCCGTGGGACAAGACGCCCGATGGATACGAGATGCGGGGCAGGATTCGTGCGCGAAACGGACGGCGCCGCATCTTCTGGCCAAATGCCGCACGGAATAGTGCGGATTCGTTCTGGCGGAATGCCTCTGTTGTGCACAACCTCCGCAGTCGCTGCACTGATACAACAGACGACATCCATGCATCGCACACTTCTGGCAAGCATCCACTGATACGCTGCATTCGGATAAATGACATCGAGACCTGCCGCCGTTACCGAACAGTGCGCATGAGGCACGAACCATTTTACCGCTGCGAGAAGAATGGATATCGATGCATCCCCGCCATGGAGACGCACCCCCATTCGTGCCGCAAGAATTCCGCGACAGAAAGCCCGAATCCCAAAAAAGGGAAGGAGGAGATTCGGGCCGCTGAACGCGCAGAGCGCCGCATCAGCGCCATAGTGATTCTGCATTCCACGCCAAAGATCGCGGCTCAATTGCTGAAGACCGCCGGTTCCTTGCCATGACCGGGTAATAAAGAGCACGGAAGCCATGATTCTGCGCTAGTATACCTGAGCCATGAGCCTCATTCTTGCCCTCGAAACCTCGTGCGATGAAACAGCGGCCGCCGTCGTGGAAGACGGACGGCGCGTGCGCTCGAATGTCATCGCGAGTTCCCGGCAATCTTTCGCTCACACCGGCGGCGTGATTCCGGAACAAGCCGCCCGCAAACAAGTGGAATGCATGATACCCACGCTCGAAGAAGCATTGGTCGGCACCGGCCTGACGCCGCACGATCTCGATGCGATCGCCGTCACGAAAGGACCGGGACTGCTGGGATCTCTCTTGGTCGGCACGTCGACGGCGCGCATTCTTTCTTTGTTGTGGGACAAACCATTGATCGGCGTCCATCACACGCTCGGGCATCTGACCTCAACGTGGCTTGGCACCGAAGACGAGCCGCAGTTTCCCATTCTCACACTTTCGGCATCCGGCGGACACACGGAACTCTGGTTGCGCACGGCACATACCAAAGGCACCTTGCTCGGCCGCACACGCGATGATGCCGCGGGAGAAGCCTTCGACAAAGGCGCGAACCTGCTCGGACTCCCCTATCCCGGTGGCCCCGCCATCGCAGAAAAAGCACAGGAGGGAAGCATCAATGCATTCGCGTTCCCCTCTCCGCTGAAACAGGAGGCAACCTTCGATTTCAGCTTCTCCGGCCTGAAGACGGCACTGCGCTACACGATCCGCGATAACGGTGGACTGAAAGAGGAACAGATCGCAGATCTCGCGGCCTCCTACGAGCATGCACTCTGCAACCACCTCGTCAGCCGTGTTGAGCACGCACTCGATGCGCATCCAAGTATCCGCGAAGTGCATATCGTCGGCGGCGTCTCCGCCAACGCACACCTGCGCGAGATGGTGAAGGCACTCTGCGACAAAAGCATTGTGGTTCGCACACCGTTGTCATCGGCGTATTGCACGGACAACGCCGCGATGATCGCCGCTGCCGCGCACTATTTGCAGCGAGAAGATGCGACATATGCGATGCAATCCTTCGTGACATCGGCCGCATTACCGCTTGCAGGCGCCATTCATTCCTCGTGAAGTATCGCTCGGGCGCTGGTATGCATCGGATCGGCGCGATAGCATGTCAGCCGTGCCGCTTTCTTTGGACCTCTCACTCAGTTGGGATCTGCTCGTGATCGTATTTTTCGCGATCGTGGTCGCGTACAGCTTTATCATGGGAAAACACGAGTCGGTGAAAATCATTATCGCGACGTACATTTCCATCTTGGCGATTCAGGGACTGGGTAATGCGATCGCAGATCTCATGATCTACGGAGAAGGGTACTTCACCTTGCTGGGATTTTCCGGAGATCTGAGCTTTCTCTCGGTCCTTAAACTCGCGGGATTCGTCGCGACAATCATCTTCATTGAAAATCGAGGAGGCTTTGATGTGGAATATAACAAAGACCTGGGATCGATGGCTGATACGCTGCTCGTCGGTGCATTCGGTTTTTCCACGGCGGGATTACTGATGGTCACGTTGCTGACATTTGTCGCCGGCAGCCCGCTGCTGGACCCGAACTTGGAACAAGCAAGCGCGCTGCAACCCATCCTTGCAAGCAGCACACTTGTGAAGACGATGATCGATTATCAGAATATTTGGTTTGCACTGCCTGCAATGCTGCTGATTGGACTGGGCTTCTTCTCTCACGAGAGTGAGTAACTGCCACAACGTCAATTCGATGTGCTACTCGGACTCTGTTTCAATCTTGCGCAAGCAAACATTCTGGAGAAGACTACGGACGTTCTTCTTCCCTCATTCTATGAACACCACTCTTCAGCGCTGGACTCTGGCTGCCTCTGCGGCGGGCGTCTCTGCGTTGGTCGGTATTTCTTCCGCGTTCGCCCAGGCATTCGCCGGTCCGGATCCCAACCTTCCGGGCACTCCTCCTGCAGGTCAGAACACGCAAGCCTACCGTAATATCATCATCACTATTATCACGGCGGTCCTGAACTTCCTCGCGCTCATTGCGGTGGTCGTGATCGTCATCGCCGGTATCCAGCTGATCATCTCTCAAGGCAATGAAGACGCGATGGGCAAAGCCAAGAAGACGATCTACTACGCATTGCTCGGTCTAGTGATCGTGCTGTTCGCCCGCGTGATTGTCGGTCTCGTCACCAACTACCTGGCGAGCCAGGTCGGAGGAGTCAGCCAATAAGGGTTTCTCTCTTCGGAATAGAAGGCCGCAGGAATGCGGCCTTTTTTGTGGTCATGGTTCGTCCCTCGACCTTGCTCGGGATGGCATCGCTCACCATGACATTTTGGATGTCACCCTGAGCTCGTCGAAGGGTGCCATCCCGGCCGTCGGCGTCTTCGCTAATTCTTCAAGCGTTTGCAGTATAGGCGTCTTCTCTTCGATTCCCGCTGCCGTCTCACGGACGATGATGGCATCGGGTTTTACTTCAACGATAACCGATACCGGCAATGCTATGCCCCATCGAAGAAACAGTCGCGGGAACAACCACTCCAACACGAAGGTATGCGTATTGAACTGCACGTCTTTGCACACCCCAAGGTAGACTCCTCCCACGGTCATCAGCCGCTGCCCGAGCACGGTCCTTCCTTCGTCCACGAATGCCTGCAAGCGTATGCGCTCAGACAGATCGGAGAGGGCATCCATATCACGGATCCGGATGTGGGTACCCCAATGCAGCACATCGGTAACGGCAACGAACTGCGTCTGCGTATGCAGCATCTGCCGCTGCGTCACGAAAATCCCTTCGATGGTGCCCTGATCAGGATGAATGAGGATCGAAGAGAGCGTCCCGGCACTCTGCTCGGTGGTTTCATCGAGAACGGGGGTGCCGATACAGGTAGAAAGTCGAACGTGCATCTGATAGCATCATACTACACATGCAACTCTTTGCGGGCTCTTCTCATCCGGCACTGGCCTCCGCCATCGCGCAGGAATTGGGGACGACCACAGGCGCCATCACGCTCAAGCGCTTCAGTTCGGGTGAAGCGTACGTGAAATTCGAGCAATCGGTTCGCGGTCAGAGCGTGTATGTGTTGCAGGCGCCGGGGAGGCGGCCCGATGAATATTTGTTTGAGTTATTCATCATGTGCCAAGCGGCAAGGCTCAGCTTCGCTTCTTCGGTGCACGTCTTACTCCCCTATCTTCCCTACGCGCGCCAGGATCGCATCTCTGAACCGCGCGAAGGCATTTCCGCGAAATTGATTGCGGATTTATTGGAGAAATCGGGCGCGGGACATGTGATCACACTCAATCTTCACTCCGATCAGATTCAGGGCTTTTTCTCGGTACCGGTCGATGCACTCGACGCTCGCCCCTTGTTCGCGGAGTATTTCAAAGCCAAGAAACTCAAAGATGCGATCGTCGTTTCGCCGGATATCGGCGGCGCGAAGCAGGCAAAGAAATTCGCGGATGTTCTGGGTGCGGATCTCGCGATCATGCACAAAACCCGGAGTGAACATAACAAAGCCGCCATTCTTGAAATTGTCGGCGATGTTTCAGGCAGAACCTGCATTTTGTTCGACGATATGATCGATACCGCGGGCACGCTCTCCGCCGCCAAGGAAGCGCTCATCAAGCGCGGCGCCAATGACGATGTGTACGTAGCTGCTGTGCATCCGGTGTTTTCGGGCTCAGCGATTGAACGCCTGAAGGAAGCCGCTTTTAAAGAAGTGGTGGTCACGGACAGCATTCCCGTCGAAAAGTCCTTCAAAGGGCTGACCATTCTCCCCATCGCCCCGCTGCTCGCGCAAGTGATCCGCCATATCGAAAGCGGCAAGAGCGTCACCTCCATTTACAAGAAAAATTAATCACCGGAAAAAGCAAGTGGAACAAAAGCAAGCGTCACGTAGACTCAGGCAATCAATTCTTCCTTCCCCCGTTTTATGAACAAACTTCTTTCCGCGGCAGTCGCAGGCTCGCTCCTGCTGGCCTCCGCACCGGCATTCGCCATGAACACGGCGCAACTCAAGCGCAACTTGCAGAAAATGGAACACAAAATTGAAGTCAAAGTGGAAAAAAAGATCGACCGTGCAGCACTCAAGGCCAAAGAGAAGGCCAATAAGAGAGTATCGCCCCGCTTGCTCAAGAGCATGATCAAGCAAAAAATGACGCCTTCTGAAGCTTGCAAAACTGTATGGGGCCAAGAGCGCGCCGCTTGCGTGAAGGCGTTCTTGAAAGATGGAAGAAATTCAAACTGGAACTGGAGCAGCTGGTCCAGCGTGTCTTCCACGAGCTCCTCGTCCGTAAGTTCCGCTGCAAGCTCGGCTTCGTCCGCAGCATCTTCGGTTTCTTCGAACTAAGACGTTTTCCTCTCGGAAACTCAAACGGGGCTTCGGCCCCGTTTTTTGTACACTATGCAGAATTTGGCGAGATTCCGATATTTACTCTATAATAGCTGTGCATACAGGCCGATAGTGCGTTTTTATTGACCTACAGCGCATTTCTTCGTACCCTCTTGCAGTTCCGGGCGATTAGCTTCCGTCTTCGTCCGTCTCTGCTCGGCAGAGCCGCGACTACGCCGGACAGGCAGTTGGTTCTACACTTCTTTCAAACATTCGGGCGATTAGCTCAGTTGGTTAGAGCGCGACACTGATAATGTCGAGGTCGGCTGTTCAAATCAGCCATCGCCCACCATCAAATTTATGGCTTTGGAAAGCCATTTAAAGTGATTTAATTTTGTCTTCACAAAGAAACAGTGCAAGTGCAGAAACAGAGTCGGTTACCTCGCCACTTCTCGCTAGGGCAAACGTCTCTTGAACGGACTTCTGATGCAATTCCATTACTTCCATAAAATGGCGGGTGGGATTACTTAATGTCACGCCTGTAGCCAAAAAAACCAGCGACTGCTCATTGGACGAGCCATTCGTATTGTAAAAACTGGCTATCCTTTCAATTCTCTCGGCCTCTCCTCCTACTTCTTCTTGCAGCTCCGCCCTTACTGCATCCTCTGGTGATTGCCCCTTTTCTATTTTTCCTGCAGGAACTTCCCAGCACCAATCGCGAACGGGGTGTCGATACTGTCGAATCATCACAATTTTCCCCTCCGTAGTAATCGGAACGACAACAATGGAAGGACTGTTATCGACATAGAAGTAGTCACCATCTTTTCCGTTCACAGTGACGGCATCGTGCCGCACTTTCCACCAAGGACACGACCATGCCACTTCTGATGAACGAATATCGTAGGGGTTATTCTGCATGATTGTTGCGGATGTAGACCGCCCACACTCTACCCGTTTCGACCTTCCTTACCTACTTCTATCTCCTCTATCGCGCTAATACGGGGTCATGTCGTTCCCGCGCCCAGTCTATCGGTACATCGAGTTCGACGATTGTTACCTTCGGAGCGTGTTTATCGAACCGCCGTGTATGCACCAATTCCATTCTTTTCTCTAACACAAGCGGTATATGGAATGTGAAATACCTATTGGGTGATCTGTCACCATTCACTCCCCCTGCATACCCCTATCCGCCTCCTGCACCGCTGCACGGAGT
>CAYUWH010000014.1:0-36914 GCA_964448615.1 uncultured Candidatus Peribacteria bacterium | reverse complement strand
GATGGCATCCGGAATAATTCGGATCAAAAATTTGTCCGGGAACAGCAAAAACATCGCTATTGTAATCGAGTGCAAGGTCAGCAGTAATTAACGAACCAGAGTTTGCTGTTGCCTCGAGAACGATCGTCGCAACACTGAGCCCTGCGATGATCCTGTTTCGTGCTGGAAAGGTGAATTTATCCGGCTGAATATCCATCGGAAATTCCGTCAAAATCAACCCTTCCTTCGCAATAATTTCCTCTGCCAATCGTTCGTTCGCTTTGGGATACATCGTGCCAAATCCGTGACCGAGTACTGCAATAGTTTTTCCGCATGCACGTATCGTTTCTTTCGCAACTTCTGCATCGATCCCCTGTGCGAGTCCACTCACTGTGACGATGCCCTGAGACACAATCGGTGGAATAAAAGCGGAAACAACACGTTTCCCGTAGTCACTCATCTCTCTTGTCCCTACGAGCGAAATGCATAACTCCCCTGCAATATGCAGGTTTCCTTTTGCGTATAAAAAGATCGGACGATCTTCGATTTGAGAAAGAAGTGCGGGGTAGGCAGCATCCTCTACAGAGATCAACGTAATGCCGCGCTTTTTTAAAAGAGTCACATAGGCATCCACATCGAATTCTTCCAGCCGATTCATAGCGCGTAGTGCGCTATCTTCTCGTAACCCTGCTTCTTGCAGCATCTCGAGGGAGATATTTTCCAGTGCAGCATCCAGACTTTTGAACCGCTCCATGAAATATGACACACGTTTTGCCGTCAAAATGTTCATCCAAGACCAACGAAGAGCAGTACTGTATTGCATGCTCGCAGTGTATCGGTTTCTCTTCCTCTCTGCGATCTTCTGTTACTGAAACATTCATTTGCTACAGTGATACTGCTGAAAACCTCTGATTCTGTCAGTTCGAGTAGCCCAGCAGGGCGTATCGAGAACCACGTTCCCTATTTTCTGCGCCTGTTTCAGCAGGAAGATTTTTACAGGACAAAAATCTCTCGATACGGCCACCTGAGGGCGGCCTACTCGAGATGACAGAAATTGGAGGTACTCCATGTAATACGTATGAATGATAAACAATCGCTTCAGCCAATCGTGAGCTTATTCCTGTTGTTCTATTGCCAAGTAGTGGTTTTATCCACAGAATGTGCGGCGAAACACTGTTCTTTTCTTCATAGACTGTTTTTCATTTGCCGACGTAGCTCAGCTGGTAGAGCAACGGTATCGTAAACCGTAGGTCACCGGTTCAATTCCGGTCGTCGGCTCCATACAGGAATAACCTTCTCCAAAACATCACTTTTTACGTTCTGTAAGCGACAATTGATCGGATCTAATGAGCCTAATTTCGCTTGCATGCGAAGCTTACCCCTCATGAAGGTGGAAAACGGCTCCTGCAAGCGGAAAGTAAGCTCTCTATCAGTCAGTTCTAATGACTCTTTGAGTTCGCTCAACATCCCGATGCGAACCTTCGGATCAACCGCCTTTATGAACTTCTCCTGCGCCTTCTCAGTGAAGAGCAATTTATCGATGAATTCCTCCCTCCAGGTGCGCCCAACCTTGCCATAATTGTTCACTTGAGCCTCGCACCGCTTCACATCAAGCTCCAAAGATTCGAGTTTTCGCTTGAAGGTGTCTGCAGGAAAGAGCGTGGGATTCTCCAATCTCATATCGATGAAATCATTCACTTTTTTCTCGGAAACGCGATGCAACTCCTGAAAGCGGTTTAACTCCTGCTCACGCTCTTTCTTTTTATCCTCCTGTGTCAGCTTCAATTTCTCTAGTGCCCAATCAATAAAGGCCTGTGGAAGCTCTGCCGCCATGACCATGCTGAGAATCTGTGGATCGAGAAGTTCCCTGCGCAGACAGTGTTTCTGAGTACACTGCTTTTTCTTTTGCTTCCCGCATCTGAAATATTCAAGAATCTTTGTCCTATTCTCGCGCTTCACGAATTTTTTCTTCACGTCGATCACGATACTCCCACCGCACTCCCCGCACTGGATAAGGCAAGGATAGGGATTCTCATGGGTCTGCTTTCGTGGCCGTCCCCGTGCACCGATGATCTCCTGCGCTCGGTCGTACTCCTCCCGTGAAATCATCGGCTCATGGAGTCCCTGCCACGTTTGTCCTCCCCAATCGTATTCTCCATAGTAGAAAGAATTATGGAAAATATCGTAGAGCGTATTGAATCCGATGGGCCGGACGATCTTTTTTCTTCCTCGCACAACGGTCATTTCCCATTCATTGGTTGCGATGTCGAATATTTCTTCAACGGTGTACGCGCCGGTCAGGAGATAGTCCCAGCAGCGCCGTACAAGATCGAAGCGCTCAGAATCTTTGAAGATCTTCTTCTCGCCCTTGATGCCGCCATAATCATTGAGGTAGCCCACGGGAGCGATGCCAGGTCTCCAGCCCATCTTTGCCTTTTGGAGCATGCCACGCATCACGTCTTTGCCCAGATCGATGGAGAATTGCGTGGACATGCCGAACTCCACGCTCATTTGAATCACATTATCCGATGGGAGATATACTTTCTCGGAGGTGATGATGGCTTTCAGGATGCCTTGTTGGAGGAGCCACATAATGCGTCCGCCGTCGATGGGATTCCGTGCAAGCCGATTTAATCGCCAACAAGCGATGACGTTGATGATGCCCGCTTCAATGTCGGCGATGAGTTGATTGAAAATGGGACGCCCGGGCTGTTTGGCTGACCTTTCTTCCGTGTACGGTTTGGTGATGGTGCCGCCGACGCGCTGAACGCTCTTTTCGTTTTCTTCCTCCTGCGAGGAAATAGAGAGTACCTGCTGATCCTCTTTGTCCTTTGTAGATTTGCGAGCAATCGCGCCGATGCGGAGGGTAGAGAAGTCGAGAGTCATGGCAGGAATGGGAACGAGATGAAACGCCCAAAGGGGCGACCCTGAGTGCCCAACATCAGTCAGAAGACTTTTGTCGGCAGGATCGCCCCTTTGAGCGACATAGCAAACGAGTCTTCTGAGCGACGATGTGGGCACTGCGGGCATTATAACGGAAGGGAAGAAATAAGTCAGCGTGAATTCCTGCGCAGTTTTCGCATTTGGAGGCCACGCTTGATAGAGTGACTCAAGGCGTCGCGGCCCTGATTTTGCAGAGACAGATGCCATATGAGAGAGTGCTTATTGAGCGTGAGCGCCGGTGTCTGAATCTGTCTGATCACTCCTCGATCCATCATATCAATGAGAAGCTGTCCATCAGCAGCATTACGAGCGAGACGGCTGACATCGTAAACGAGAATCCTGTCTGCTTCGCCTTGCTCTATTCTTTGGAGCATCTGAGTAAAGAGAGGCCGGTGTGCCATCGCCGAGCCAGCTTCCTGAAAGACTTGAGAAACGATAAATCCATGCTTCTTCGCATATGAGGTCAGGACTTCCTTTTGTCCGTCGAGACTATGACTTGGATGTGCAACACGAGGAGTGGCTACGCGGCAATAGACGAAGAACTTAGATGAAGCATCTGAACAATCTTTGAGTGGAGCTTCAATGCCGCGAATGAGAAAATGATCCTCTAAATGGGACATCAAGTTTTTTTGAAGATGCTTATGGCATCTGTCTGCACATATCAACATCGATGGCTCACCTGCATGAATCTGGATGTGATAGAAAAACGGACGGTATTTGCCGCAAATAGAGCACTTCAAAGGTGCATCTGCGCGGAGCACGGTCGTGCCCGTAATGGGGGTTAGTGCGACCTTTTTGCCTTTGATGATGATCTGATTAGTCATGTGTAAAGGTAAGAAAATGAAATAGAAATTACTTCTGGGATTGGAAATGCCCTGATTGGGGCACCCACATATCGCCTTCTTTTTTATAACCAGCAGCAACATGCCCAAACCGTAGGCCGACGAAAATGCTCTCGATGCAGTCAGCTACACGATCCCCTGGCATCTTCGGGCTCACGAGAAAAGTTTGGGTGCAGAAATCGACATGGAGTGACACGCTGCGATCTGGATGTCCGAAGACGAGTATCTGGAAGCACTGAAGAACTTCCGGCGTGGGAAGGCCTTGGTAAGTCGGTTCCATTGAAACGATTTTGAGGAGTGCTGGCTTGGACATAGAGAAAAGGGAAAGAGGTAATTATGGCTTCTTGAAGAAGCCGAGATTTTTCAAGGCATTGCCAGATGGAGGGGGAATATCGTCACCAGCGACACCACTGTTATTGTGGCTTTCTGATGCGACTTCCTTGGGTGACGCTTCTTCTGACAATAGAGACTGTTGCACTGGACCCGTACCGTCATCTTGTGACGATGTGACGGCGGTGACGACATTTTGAGGTGCTTTCCGAATGCTGATCCCACGGCTCCTGCCTGTGCGTGGGAGCATGGTTACGATGATGCCAAATTCCGCGAAGTTATTCCTCAGTTCATTGAGGCGCTTAGTAAGTTGCTGCGGAGTCTTGGGGAGACTCTTTCGATGGATCTTGCCGTCCTCGAAGTTCGCCATTTCTTCAAGTTCTTTCATGAGGACGGTCGCTGTTCCCCTCCACTCCTCCTTGTCTCGCATCCGCTCCTCCACGAAGATCTGAATCGCGGTTGCCACTGGATTCGAGTCCATGACTTCCTCGTGTTGCTGGCCGATATTGGCGTAGTACGCCTTGATGAATTCCTGCTGCGTGAAGCCGAGGGCTTCCGCAATTGCGCACCCCCAAACTGCAAAATCTGCCATGCGAGGTTTGCGTTTCAGATCCACGAATTCCCTTAGAGCCATTGCCTTCGAAACAGTATCGAAGATCGCTCCGAGTATGCGCGGTCTCGCCTCTTCGAATTCGGAAAGTACTTCACGCTCCTCGCGGCGCTTTTCATCAGCAATGCGCTGGAGCTTGAAAAGAAGCAAACGGTCGAAGAGATCAGACTTCTGCACTGCGATGTTGATTCCACAGAGTGCGATACATCGTTGGAAGGCGTAGAGCACATCCTCATCATTCGAGTAAAGTGCCCGTTTGGATGCACCTTCACCCGTAACTGCACGGCAGAGTGCATCGGAGAGATCCTCTGAGAGATACGAAATGTTATCGTAGGGTATGAACCATTGGTGGGAGAGTTCCTGGATAAGGTCGTTTCGCTCCCTAGGAAAAGACCGTACTTCCGTCTTGGAGGGATCGACGAGCCGCCGCATGATCTTAAAGATCGTCGTCTTCGCCGATCCGTTTTCCCCGTAGAAGTTCAGGATGATGTGCGGAAAGCCTGGGATAAAAAACGAAATGAGTGAAACCAGAAAAAGGAGTTGCTGCTGGGGATCGGTGATATTCACGAACGGAAGTACCTCATGCACCGATCCACCACGCTGGGGTTCTACTTGCGTCTCCTGGTGGTTGTATCGTCTGAAGAGCGTCTGTGGCCTCTCAACGATTTCCCATTGCCCGAGAGTGATCTTGATTGCTCTCCATCGTGCATCTGTGAGGTCGTACCAGATTGTCTCTCCATCCCACGCAACACGATTGGAGAGGTCGAATCTTTCCCCTTCGTAGCAGCCACGAGCTTCGAGAAGACGAACTGCAGAATTGATGGCCTCGGAGCCAGGGATCTTGCCGAGCTTCTTCCATAGTTGCAGTCGCATCCACCGGCTAAATCTTTGACTGTCGATCTTCATGATCTCGTCATGATCGCCGACGGGAATACGTGCATACGGCTCCTCAAGCTGATCGTGGAAAAGTACCGCCTGGCTCTCATGCACAGTTTCTACAATGATCTGCGCCTGGTTGGGCCTTCCCTTTTTCTTCCCTTTCTCTCCAGTGTCTTTGGAGGATGATTCAAAGGGTATGCAAAGGGCAAACAGATGGGTGATGGGGTCTTTCTCTTTCTCATGGCAGTGCCGGAAAAAGTCCGTGACATCTGCCCCTTCGCCGAGGCTTTTGGGGAGCCTGATGACTGAGAGTGAAATATCAGGACGCTTTGAGGAGAAAAGCTTCAGTCCTTTTGCAACACCCTTCTCTCCTGCCTCATCAAGGTCGTAACAAAAAATGACAGAGCACCCCTGCGGAAAGAGTGACAGCCACTCTTCTTTAAATGTACCAGCGCCCGCAGTCGAAGTAATCGCATCCATGCCATGCGATAGAAGCATCAGCGCATCAGCCTCTCCCTCGCATAGGACGATTTTTGTGAGAGGTTTCCTGAAGATTGAGACCGGATAGAGAGTAGCCTTGCCCCCTCGGAGGTTTTTATACTTCGGTTGTTCAGGAGACGCACTGTGCGGGCGCTTGAGTTTGTAGGTGAGAAGGTTGCCTTCCACATCAGAAATAGGAATGGCGACCCACTGCATACCTTCGTAGGCAGTCCAGCCCACCTTGAACTCTTGCAAGATGTCCTCGCGGACACCGCGTTCTTCGACCCAATGGCGGAGCTCATCAGGCGGAAGGGGCTGAAGGAGTAATTTTGGAGGATTCATAGGAAGCGGGAGGAGAGAAAGTCCGCTGCTTGTCGCAGGGAGCATTCACGGAAATACATGACCAAATCGAGCACAGACCCCCCGGAGATGCCGTTACGCTCCTTGCCAGAGAAGCGTTTCCAGGTGTTAGTTTTTTCAAAGATAGCGAGAGAAGTGATCTGTCCGTCCTCGCGCATCGCATAGGTGTTGCCGCCAGTCTTCACAAGGTCGATACCGAGCTTTTGGGCGACCTGCAGAATCGAGATGCGCCGGAGCGCTTCTAGATCCTGGTGCATCGCATAGAGCGGCGCAGAGTATTCAGAGCGCAGGGTTAATTTTGCGTTCCATGCAGAGGCTAAATTGATGAGTGCCAGTACGAATTTTTCCTCGGAAGGAACTTGCTGGCATAACGATAAAGAAGTAAGATTTTCCATAGAGAAGGTGAAAGGAAAGCTGCTAAAGAGGACTTCCCTCTAAGGCGGTGCCCTTTCCCTTTGGGGATTGGAAAGGAGAATGTTCATGGGTTATCGGGGGAAAGGACGAGGCTCACGTACCGCAAGAGTCGTTCGGCGTACTGCCTTGCCTGTTCGTCGGTCAGCTCTTCCCCGTAGTGGTCGCGCCACAACTGCTGAAAACGCCGCACATCGTGAGAAGTGAGGATCATTGGTTGTAGTCGTACAAGATATGTTTCGCACGTTTCAGCGAAGCGAGGAGCGATTGTGCTGGACAGAGCAAAGTATCACTCCAGTAGTCTGTAAGAATCTTCTGGAGTTCGGGGCTGTCTTCAAAAATGAATGCGATCTTTTTCGGATTCGAGCGGTCGAGTCTACGAAGCTTGCATTGCTTATGCAGCAATACAGCTATCGTGGCTAAATCTGTTACGGAAACGGGGCAATCCTGCATGGTGCTAGCAGCAGAACATGCTGAATGGCCCCATTGCGAATAACCCGACTCAGTTCGATCTACTCCGACTCAGGTTGACTTGGACTGACTTGACGATGAATTTCAATCATAGTCTTCCAGTCTTTTTAAGCCCCTTTCAGATAGATCCTTCTCATAAATTGGATTCACAAAAGTTACCTGATTTTTAGAAACTGCTGGGAAGAATATTGTGCGAAGGTCTCCTTTGAATCCAAGGTCAGTAATGATTTTGGGGATCTCCTTCTTGTCAGTACTGCGTATCCTCGTGAGCTCTTCTTTCGGGATGATGAGCGGACACGGATGGTCTGATCTCAGAATATACTCTGCAAAACGGTCTCCGACGCTTCCTGATGTAGGCTTAATGAGAAGACGTTCGTTGATCAGAAGATGACCCGAGATATTCCGCGTGAGAACGTATGCAATAGGCCCGAGATCATCTTCCTCTACAGTTTCTACCTTTTCTGCAGGCTCCTGCTCGGCACGGCGTTCGATGAGCGTGAGGAGCTTTCCGCCATCTACTGTAATCGTGAGTCGGTGTAACCTATCGATCCCGTCGGCTAGTTTCCCAATGGGTGCTTTATGTAAAGGAACGAGCGGGCTTGGCGGGTAGTGAAATTTGACTTGGATATAGCCATCAGTTTGTAAAGCCGTACAGATGTCATGCAGTTCCTTTTTGCTGAGTCCTTGGATGCTATCCACAAAAACTTTTGGATCTACTGAAATTACATTTTTGTCCGGTGAAAGTTGTAATTGATCGAGAATGATCTCCGCAATGAGCTGGCGCTTGCGAGACACTGACAGATACCCCACCGCCAAAGTACTCATTGGACCAGACTTCAGCGGTCGTAATGACTGTAGGCGTTGGGGCTGATGGACATTAACGCGAATCTGCAAGTGTTTCGATGCATCTATCTGCCCTGCTTCGGCGATGGAGAGTTCACCTCTCTTTGCGAGCAAGAGCATAGTCTCAACGGGCTTTAAGCTGTCGAGAACAAAAGGGTCCATTGCAACGAAATCTTTTTGGGAAACCCAAAACGTTGACTGCTGGAGAGCTTCGTACTTTTTGTACAAAATATCCCGCATATGCTGCACTTGCTTCTCCCATGGCAACCGATCCATCACAAAATCAACCTCTCCACGTTCATATGCATTTAGGTAATCATCCAGTGCTTCACGCGCAGCAGTGCGAGTCTTCTGAGGCGCGGACAGGAAGAGCAGATGAATGGGATTGAAGTGGATGAAATCCTTTGTCGTGATGACGACAGGATCTTTATGGGGATTATCCTGCAAATCTTTGTGATGGTCTCTGCCGATAATTTCTTGTCTAGCAGTGACCAGGCTTGTACACAGATGATCCGACTCGCCGAGAGTAGAAAAAATCGGACCTGGGTTTAATTGGCCCCATATACTGGAAGATTTTTCTTGTGTGATCTCATCAACTCCTCCTGGAAGAATCTGCTTAATCATGTGCAGATACTGCATGCTCACTGTCTTTTTGTATTCATGCTTCTCTTGATTGGTCACGTAGATCTCACATCGGAGCTCGGGGATTTTTGCTGCGTTAAAAATCTGTAGTAGATCAAAGATCGGAGGGAAGGTAGCTATTGGGGGATTTGTTTCTGTGAGGTTGAAGGACAGTCTGCCCCAGAGAAGATCTATGAAATACGGCTCCTCCAGCTGTTCTCGAAAAGCTCGCTGTGATTTTATTATTCCCTCAGAATCCTCCAGATCGAAGCTTTCCTCAATCCATTTAATAAAGTCGCCTAATACTTTAAGCGCAATTAACGTCGTTGGATGTAATGGCTCACGCAAGCTATGCCGAACCGGAATGCTCATACTCATACTTCCTAAATCTTAGCCGTGTTTTACACATTCTGAAATATGTGACGTTTTATGTCACAGAATGTCGATACTGTGAAATACGACCATAGACCTCATAGGCATGCAATCATACAGAAAAATGGTGAGTCACTGCGTCACCACTTTTCTGAAGCATGATTATGATTCGACTGGGAGTTTTTTGCTTTCAACAGCGTTTTTTTCTTGAAAGGCTTTTGCCTCCTTTTCCAGCGCCTTTCTCCCTAGGAGCACAAATAAGCTCGGACGTATCACAATTTCGACGACCAGCGAAAGAAGTGATCCCCCGAACATGGTGATACCCAAGGGATAGAGGATTTCCGTGCCGGGCTTCCCCGCACCCATAATAAGCGGGATGAGGGCAAGGAGTGTGGTTGCCGAGGTCATGACCATCGGCGTGAGGCGATTCAAGCTGCCATGGACGATCAGCTCTTCGCTGAAAGGCATTCCTTCTTCTGTGGCCTGATAAATGTAGTGCTCGATGAGCAGAATGCCATTTCGCGCGGCAACTCCGAGCAGCGAGATAAGGCCGACAAGACTGGCAAGGTTTACGATATTTCCTCCGATAAGAATCGCGAGCATTCCTCCCAGATACGTTACGGGCACGATGATGAGTACCTGCAGCACGAAGGCCATGGATCGAAATTTAAAATAGAGTGACCCGATGACGCCGATGAAGGCGAGAATGCTGTAGAAGATGAGCTTTCTCGATGATTCTTGCTGACTTTGATACGTGCCCTCATAACTGAGGAAGTACCCTTGGGGCAATTTGAGTTCTTTCCCCACACGCTCCTTCAGAGCCTCGATGATCGTGACGCTATCTCCGTCAAGAATGCCTGATGAGATAACCACACGCCGCTGTCCATTGTCGTGACTGATGCTGCTGCGCCCCTCTTTGATAGCAATATCCGCGACAGCGGAGAGAGGAATGACAGTATCCCTCGGCGTGCGAATGAGCAGTCGCCCGACATCTTCGGGGGAGCGTAAGGAGCGCTCGTCGAGACGGATGACGAGTGGGAAGCTCCGTGACCCTTCGAGGATCTGTCCAATTTTCTCCCCAGCAAGCTGCACTTCAAGGATGTCTGTTAGATCACCGAACACGAATCCGTATTGGGCGGCACGTTCGCGGTTCGGCGTGATAACGACCTGCGGCACCGCAATACCCTGTTCTACGACGGGATTCAGTGTACCCGGAATTTGCGCCAGAATATCGCGGATCTGGTTTGCATGTGTTTGCAGTTCGTCCAGATCAGGGCCGAAAATCTTGATGACGAGCGGAGCGCGCACACCAGAAAGAAGGTGCTCAATGCGATGGGAAATCGGTTGGCCGATGCTCACATTCGCTCCCTGCAAGTTAAGGGATGCAAAGGCAGTTTTGACATCGGCAATGATCTCGTCTTTATTCCGACCGGCGAGATCGATATCGACCTCAAGTTCCGAGACGTTCACGCCGTTTGCGTGTTCGTCTTCCTCCGCACGTCCGGTGCGTCTTGCCACGGATTTCACCCCTTCGATACCCAACAGCGCCTGCTCAGCCGAAGAGCTGATTTCACGGGAATTGATAATCGATGCCTCGGGAGGAAGTGCAATGGCAATCGTCAGAGTTCCTTCGTTGAAGGGTGGCAGGAATTCCTTGCCTGCACGCATAAACATCAATGTTGTCACAACGATAGATACAAGGATGACGGTTACCCCGATATGCGGCCTCCGGATATTCCAGCGGATAATGGGTTCGGCGCTACGTTTCAGCAGCCGCACGATCCATGTGTCCTTCTGCTCCTGCATGAGCCGTGAGCGTGGCAGGAGATAATACGAAAGAATGACCGTAATGGTCATTGCGACGAGTGTGGATGAAAGAAGGGCGATGATGTATGCGATAGCGAGCGGTGCAAGCAGACGTCCTTCAATGTTTGAGAGTGAAAGAAGCGGGAAGAACACAAGGACGATAAGGACGGTGGAGAAAATGATCGAGCCACGCACTTCGGAGCTGCCGCGCACGACTATCTCATAGACCGAGAGGGGCTGTTTACGTGTGCGGTTCTCTTTGAGCCAACGGATGATATTTTCCACATCGACCAATGCATCGTCGGTAAGCTCCCCGATTGCCACGGCAAGCCCGCCGAGGGTCATGACATTGATATCGATTCCAAGCCAACGGAGAATGACAATCGCGCTTATGAACGAGAAGGGAAGGGCGACCAAGGTGATGACAATCGCCCTCCAGTTTTTGAATCCAAGGAAGAAAATAAGCACCAGAATGACGAAGATCGCGGCATCACGTGTCGATTCCACGACATTATCGATACCGTTTTCTATGAATTTTTCCTGCTTGAAGAGATCAGGATGGATTTCAACATCGTCGCCGAGGCTCGATTCTAGTGAGGCCAGCGCCTCTTCGACGCGCTGGGTGAGATCGACGGTATTCACCCCCGGCTGTTTGGTGATGCTCATGACCACGGCGGGCTTCCCGTTTACACTAGCATCCCCACGCGGATTGACCTGAGCGCCTTTACGGACGATAGCTACGTCACGCAGATATACGAGCGTTCCCTCGTGTTGGGCTATGACAGTGTTTCCCAGAAGTTCAACATCGGAAGTACGACCAAGAATACGGATGGGATATTCCGTCGTATCGGTCGCAACAAACCCTCCGCTCTTATTTTCAGAGATTGCAGTAAGCTTCTCTTCAAGTTCCGCGATAGTCATCTGTGCGTTTGCTAGCCGCACTGGATCGACGAGTACTTGGTATTCTTGGATTTCTCCGCCAAGTACTGTCACCTGCGCGACGCCAGACACCGTGAGAAGCTTGGGGCGTATCGTCCAATCTGCAAGCGTCCGCAAATCTCGTGCATTCGTTTCACCAGTCTTGCTGGAGAGACCCACGAGCTGGATTTCCCCCATGATGGAAGAGATTGGCCCCAGTTCAGGTTCGACGCCCGGAGGCAACGGAGAGGATTGCAGCTTTTCGGAAATGATCTGACGCGCCAAGTAAATATCCATCCCCCAGTCGAATTCCACGAAGACGAGCGAGAGTCCCGGTGCGGATACGGATCGGACGCGCTCCACATTGGGAGCGCCGTTCATAACGGATTCGATGGGCAATGACACCAGCGTTTCCACCTCTTCCGTTGCCAAGCCTTCCGCTTCGCTGAAGATCGTGACCGTGGGACGGTTGAGATCCGGAAGAATATCCACTGGTGACGTGACTGTGATGTACGAGCCGTAGATCAGAAACAGGGTAGCTCCGATGAGCACGGCAATGCGGTGCGTCAGTACTAGCCGAACGAAGCGGTCAAAAAAGTTCATAGGCTAGGGGGAAGCTGCTTGGTATCTATTTCCAGTCCAATTGAAAGCTCAACCGGAGATTTTACGACGACCCAGTCCTTTTCGGTGATGCCCGACTTCAGGTAGGCGTACCCACCGTTCACGAACATGACTTCGACTTTCTTTGCTTCAGCGGTTACATCGGGGCTTACTGTCCAAACTGTGCTGGAATCCTTGCTCAGCTGCAGCGCAGCTTCAGGAATCACTAGCAAGGAAGGGTCTTGCGTCACGGGAATCTGCACACGAATGGTCATCTGCGCCAAAACACGATCAGCATTGTCCTGCGTGGGCACATCTGCTTCCACTTGAATCGTTCTGGAATCAGGGTCGACAGCCTGCGCGATGCGCTTGATGACGGCAGTGAATTTCTCGGATGGAGCCGATGTCGGTGAGAACGTCACTGTTGTACCCACCTGCACGAACGGCAGATCCGCTTCGGAAATATTGAAGCGGATGTACTTCTTGCTGTCATCGATCAAATTAAAGACGGGCTTCTCGAGCGTGACGCTCTCCCCGGCATTCACATACCGCTTGGTGATGACACCGGAAAATGGAGCAATGACCGTGCGACCGGCACCCATCTGCTGCTGGAGACGCACAATATCTGCGGCAATGATTTCCGTGTCGAGATCGGCATTCTTCCGTCCGCCTTGGATCTCGACGATTTTCTGCTGTGTCGTCGCTTGGAGCTTCGTGCGTTCCGGCGCGAGTTGATCGATTTGGCTGTCTGTCGTCGCGAGAATCCTCAGCTTCTCCGCTTCCAGACTCTTTACGTCGCTATCCGCTTCTGTGAGGTCTGTGGTGATTTCGAGCAAGTGATCGGTCACTTCCGCGACCTCTTTGCGAATACGGTCTACTTCTTCGGCATCGAATGCCGGTGATTCAGAGATACTCAACGAAATCTGGCGTGCTTTCTGTCCCATCTCCGTCGCCTCTGCAACGAGCGTCAATGAATCAGTCGCTCCTGCCTTTACTTTTCTCTCGAATTCAATGATCTGATACTCGAATTTCTGTCGATCCATGCCGCTTGGCATGCGGATTTCATTTCGACGGTAGTAATTGAACGCAGAGTTATTGAAATAGTTCGAGATGCCATCGGAGCGCGTGAAGAGCACTTCGTTGAGGCTATCGAGCAAGTCGTAGGCCGCACTGTTCACAGCACTGAGTCGCTGTTCCTTGACCTTCTGCAGTCCTGCGATCTCTGCGTCGATCTTTTGCAACTCCGCATCTTGCTCCTTCTGCAGCGATGTCGCTTGGACATCAAGCTTTTGGAACTCTGATTCGCGCTCCTGTTCCGCAGCTTTGATATGAGAATCAACCGAGATCGTTGCACGTCTCTTGGCAATCTCAAGCTCTTTCTGTTTGAAGTTGATCTCAGCGGCAAGCTCCTGCTGGCTCTGATCAGCCCGAAGCGTCGCAAGGACTTGCCCCTGACGGACGCGGCTACCGAGGTTTGCGGCAAGCGATTGGATGACTCCATCCTGCGAAGGGAAGAGATCTGCCTGTTGCTGGGCGAAGACTTGTCCCGCAGCCTCAATATTCACTTGTACTTTATCGGCAGTCTTTGGCTGTTCGACGGTAACAATGGGGAAATTTGAAGCTGTACCGGTCACGTCTGAGCCTTCGTGACCACCTTCATGACCGGGACTCGCACTTGCATTTCCTTGAGCAATAATAAAAGTGATGAAGATGCCCGTGACGCCGAATGCGACAACGGCAGAAGCTGTTTTGAGATTAAGAAAGCGGAGAGTCGGAGGACGCTTCTCCCACGCTTGCCGGAGGAATGTAAGAAATGAATTCATAAGTTAGGTGGGAATGAAAATATCAATGGCGGTGCGGGGGCTGATTGCTGTCGTCATGCGATGACACCGAATGCCCGTGCGGTGCCACATCCATCTCGCCTTCATGGTGGTCGATACCTGTCTGGCTTTCGTCATGAGGCATGACGTTCGCTTCTCCCTCGTGATGATCGACGGAGGATGTCGCAGCGGCTTCAGTGGCTTTCGAGGATGCTGCTGAAGGCATTTGTGCGCTGTCTCCATTGGTATTTCCAGTGGAAGTCTGCGCCCCAGTGCAACCAGCAAGAAGGGCGACAGCAATGAGAGAAAGAGAATACTTTGCGATGTTCTTCATAAAAAAGGGAAGAAATTATATAAATACGCAGCATGAGAACAGCCTTGGGGCTTACTCATGCTTCGGATGGGAAAATGATTTAGATCCTCATTGAAACGGTCGCTGCGAAAAGCGACGCATCTTCAAATAACGGCACCGACCGTGTGCGACTATGTGGAATCGATATGTAGGATCGTTCTACTTCATAGCGGAAAGATATGGGCAAAACACACCCCACATCAATCTGAGAGAAGCGTTGCAATGAAAGACTTACATCGAACTGCGCACTGTCCGAGTTACAACTTTCGTCTGTGGTGGCAGAACTGATTGTGTCGTACACATGTGACACATCTTCATCATGTGTTGCATGACCATGCTCATGATGCGCGATTTGGCGATTCTCCTGGATAAGTGCGGACTTTTGAGCGTGAAAGAAGTCGCCCAATACAACGGTTGCCACCACTGAAAGCAGCAAGGTGCCGGTGAGGAGACGTGCTGAGCGCATCTGTGGCTTATTGTAGCAAAAAAATATGGCGAGGGGAGAAAATCAATAGAGCTATTGCGGAAGTGTTTGTGGCGATGAAAGGTGCGGAATAAACGCAGGCGTCCGTTCCCGATAGCGCTCATATTCCTCTCCAAACTTCTTCGCCATCTGCTTTTCCTCCCAGAGAGAAAGCCTCGCGTACATGACAAGAAGGATCGGGAACATGAGGAGTGTGACGATCGTCGGCCACTGCAAGAGGAAGCCGAACATAATCGTGATGAATCCTATGTACTGAGGATGGCGGATGCGGGCATAGGGACCTGTCGTCGCAATCGTCTTGTTCTTCTGTGCCTTGAACAGCACATTCCACGAGGCGGAGAGCAGGATAAATCCAACGAAGATGAGGATGTTACTCAAGATATGCAATGGATTGAAATGCGGATTAATCGAGTTCCACCCGAGCATCGTCTCCCAGAGATGTCCTGCGTCATGGGAGTACAGATCAAGACCTGGATAGCGGCTCAGGAGCCAGCCGGAGAGGAAGTAGATCGTGAGCGGGAAGCCGTACATTTCGACAAATAGTGCGACAATGAATGCCGAGAAGCCGCCGAACGCTCGCCAGTCACCGGGCGTCTTCGGATGTGAGAAGCTGAAGGCGAAGATAAGGAAGATCGCGATATTGATGATCACGAGTCCCCAGAGGCCGTAGGCAGGTGCTGCGTCAATCATGGTGATGATGGGAAGAAGATGGAGAGGATTTCTTCGATTCATCGTTTCCATGATTCCCGTGCCCACCATGACCTCCGTGTCCAAAGATGTGGAGCAACGGACAGGCAAGAAGCAGTATGTACGGGAGGTACCCATAGACATGCGCCCAGTGCTCGGCGAGAAGGAAGAAGCCGATGATCAGAAGGAAGCCACAGAGGGCTATGTTGAGGCGGCTCATGGGAAAATAGGGGGAAAATTAACGGGAGAAGAAAGAGCTTTCGTGGTGTTCATCCTGAGACTCGTCCAATGCATCGCCCACAACACCATCGATGTTGTCATTCATCATTCCTCCCCGCGGGTAACCCATCATCATGCGCATCATCTGCATCATGTCACCATGCTCTTCTTGATCTTCGCCGTTCGCTCCTCCGTTGTGTTTCATCATCATCTCCATCATTTGACCCATTTGTTGCATTTGCATACCACCCATGTTGGCATCACGGTAATGCAGCCCGATCCATGGACGACCGGTGATCGCGATGGTGAAGAGGCATAGAATTGTGCCGCCAATAAGCAGGCCGATTGCCCACGTCTTGAGCTGCGCGGGCGTGAAGGTTTTGATCGCGAGCACGATGAGAAAGAGGACGCCTGTGAAGAAGGCGACGACAGATAAAATATGGAGACCCCAGAGCGCAGTAAGCCCGAGGTTCCAGCCGGTGGTGGTCATCATGGGTTCCATGATGGAATGGGGGAAGGAAGTAAGGAAAAATATTAGGATTTCGACACTGTAAACATGCCCATCATCCCGTTACTGAGATGCTCCGCGATGTGGCAATGCACCATCCAATCGCCGGGGTTAGTGACATCGAGCAGGATATCGACGGTTTGTCCTGCGGGCACGAGCACTGTGTCCTTCCAGACTAGGTTATCATTCTTTTTTCCATCAACGGTCAATACGAGGAAGCGCTGTCCGTGAAAGTGGATCGGGTGCTGCATCGGGTGATCGGAGCCGTCGCTTTCCTCATCATTCACAATGCGAATCTTCACCTTATCACCCACCTTAAACTGGTAGTTGATATCCATATTCTCCGCGCCAGATGCCTCGTCGATGAGCTTCCATTTCGTATTACCCTTCGTGGACATCGCGTTCATGTGCGGCATCGGATCTTCCCACTCAATCCCATCGCCGGAATCGGAAGTTGTACCACCGTGCATGCCGTGCTGCATACCGCCTTTGTTCCCTTGCATCATCATACCTGCCATCCTCGATTCGACGGAAAGATGAATCGTCTTATCCACTGGCTTGTCGAAGAAAGGTCGGAACACGTTAATGTCAGCGACAACATCACCGTTCTCCTTCACAGAATCATTTGTTGTTCCCGCCGTTCCACCCGTCGAAGCCGTCACCGTGCCAAGCAACCACGTCCGTTCAGGAGTGACACTCTCGATCCTGTACGTTCCGGCATCCGCAAACTGCACTTCAACGATAGCTCTCTCTGAGGGGGAAAGAATAAGGGAATCGACGAATTCCTCACGCTCTTTCCTTCCTGCATCACCGCCCACCAGCTTCATCTTCGCATTACCGAAGCGCACATTAAATGTGCGGGTGTTCGCGGCATTCGTGAGGTAGTAGCGCACGACGGATCCGCGCGGTACGGAGAGACTGTAGTCTTTCTTGCCGTTCACGAGCATCGTATTGCCAAACCTGCCCATGAGCGCATGGTCCGCTTCCAATGCCCCGTATGGCACGGGTAAGCCGCCTTCGAGGTACAGATCATCGAGCATCAAGACTTCCTCGCGGCTCACGGGGCTGTAAAGGTTTTCCTCGCGCGGCGTCACCCAGAGGTTCGCGTAGAGCCCCATGTCCTGCTGTAGATCCTCGCGGACGTGCGGATGATACCAGAACATGCCCTCATCAGGCACTGTAACGGTGTAGGTGAAGCTCTGCCCCGGCTGAATCGCTTCCTGCGTCACGCCCGCCGCGCCATCGAACTTGTTTTCAATGCGTATACCGTGCCAGTGGATCGTCGTAGGCATATCAATGTTGTTTTGGACATTCACCGTGAAAGTCGATCCCTGCTTTACCTTCAGCGTGGGTCCAGGGAACTCCCCGTTGTAGGCATAGAGCGCAAAATTCTTCCCATTGATCGTCGCGCGGACGAGTTCTGGATTGAGCGTGATCGTATCGCCGTCTTTTACTTTAAGGACACTTGTTGCCTTCGCTGCAGGAAGCGTGTTGATGTCTTTATCCTGCGCGGGAAGGAAGGAGTCCTGCATCATGCCTTGATTGCCGCCCATCATCCCCCCACCCTGCATCATGCCGTTGCCCATGCGATTAGAGCCAGTAGGAGAGCACGCTGCGAGCGTTAGAACTGCGGAGCCGATGAGGAGAGTACGATAGATCATGTAGGTCGGGGGAAACGGGAAGTAAGCAGAAAGGTTGCGACGGGGATCAAAAGCATCTGCAGGACAGGGGTGAGTCCAACCTGCACAACAGGTAGAAGCGGCATCGAGCCAGCGTACTGCCATCTCCCTGCGACATGGACAGCCCATAGCTCGAAACTCACGGCGAGGAGGATGCCGATGAGAAGAGCGATCACCCACGTTGCCGCGTGCGCGTAGGCCGCTCTGTCAGCTATCCAGAATAAATCTCGATGCACGATAGCCAGTGCCGCATAGATCGTGAGCATGAAGAGCAGGTCGCCCCATGTTGCTTTGAAGCAGATCCAGAAGTGATCGCGGAAAGAGGTAAAGCCCGCATAGAGCGGTGCTTGCAAATTCTCCCAGAGGAGATGCAGCAGGAAACTGCTGCCGATGTAGACGGAGAGAGGACGTAGCCAATGACTGTTTACGATAGCATTCATTCGTGCTGAGGATCGGATTCGTTTATGCGGATGCCAAGCGCAAGGAATGCGGAGTAAGCCGCGAAGAGCGCCATGAGGCCAAATGTCCATGAGAAGCCGATACTGACGATGGCGATGCCGCCGAGGAACGCGCCGATCGCCTCAAAGAGCGAGCGGTAGCCGTAGAACATCGAGTACGTCTTACGTTCCTCACCCGTCTGTAGTGAGGTGGCGATCACCGCACTCCATGATGGATTGAGGATGGTGTCGGCAAGAGCAAGCCATCCCTGAATGACGAAGAGCCAGATCGGCGCATCGATGAAGACATAGGCGAGGTAGGCTGCCGCATACATCATGTAGCCGCCAAACAGGATCGGACGGTGCGGCAGATGCTGGTCTTTGAATCTGGCGAAGACGAAATACAGGATGCCACGCAGGAGCGCGTAGAATCCGATGGAGAAGCTCGCATCGATGAGCTGCCCGCCGATGTGTTGCACATAGATCGCGTATACGGGCGCGAGGATGTTCAGTCCCATGTGGATGAAGATCGAGCTGCCGAGGAGGAGACGGACATTGCGTTGCATATCAGGAGGATTTGCAGAAACGCTTGAGGGTCTGCTCCGTGTAGACGGGCTGGATCGTGTAATGACTGATGCCGAATTGTTCCCTGCAGAGGCGTTCCACTTCCCCGACGATCCGCTCACAATCACAGATATCTTCCACCTTGATCGTCACCTTGCAGGTGAGGTGATTCTCACTTGGCGTGAGGCTCCAGACGTGGATATCCCCGACGGAGGTGACACCTTTGATAGCGTGGACTGCCTTCTCGAAGGCATCGTACGGAAAATCCAGCGGAGCGGATTGCAGGAAGAGCCGTGCACCTTCTTTGAAGATGCCCCAGCCACTCTTAATCATGAAGAACGCAATGAGTAACGCTGCAGCAACATCGAAATACACGACGGTGAAATACTGCGAGAGCAATCCGCTCGCGATGAGCGATGCTGATCCGATCATGTCATAGGTCATGCAGGCGTACGTCCCTCTGGCGTTCAGGCTGCTGCAAGCATCCGCTTTGAGTATGAACGACGAGATGAAGTTCACGGCAAGCGAGGCGACGCCGATGAAGAGAACGGTCGTCCCTGCAACCGACTCAGGCACGAGTAGGATTCGTCCTGCTTGGAGCAGCACCACGAGGGAGGAAAGAAGAAGCAGACAGCCCTTCACGAACCCCGCGAGCGCATCCATCCGGCCGTACCCGAACGTGCGGCGTTCATCGGGTGCCTGCCGTGTCTTGCGTTCGCTGTAGATACTGAAACCGAGGGCAAACAGATCGTCGACATTCATGAGGCCGTCCGCGAGCACTGCCGTACTCCCCGTCACGACGCTCATGGCGAGTTCTGTGACCGCCAGTCCTCCGTTGAGAATGAGCGCCCAGATGAACTTCCATTCGAGAGCGGAGGAAGAGGAAGGCCGGCGAGAGGTGTTGCAGCAGGCATCCATGGAAATTTAGGGGGCAACACAGGGAACAGTGGGATCGGCGACGCAGTTCTCCACCGGCGGGGTGCCGCGCTCGGGGCATGTTTGGGAGTACAGACACGCGTCATCCGAGAGTGATTGCAGTTGCTCCGCCGTTTGCTCCTCCGTCGCACCGTACGTCAGCAGAATCTGATCGAGATCGCGGAAGACGTATGCGGGATCGAGCGGCTGTTCGGTACCGTTAATAAACATTTGCCAGCGCTTCGATCCTTCGTTGCACAGCGATGTGCCATCATCGAGCGTGATGCACTGACTCGTGGCATTGATATCGATTGCTTTAAAAAATTCCCCGATGGACTGCCCAGCCTTGTGCCGATGGATGACAAGCCCGTTGCCGTCATGCAGATGTGGATTCGTTTCCTTCTCAGGATCAGCCGATTCTTCATCCAGCATGTACTTCCCTGCGGAGAGATCGATTTTTCTCCCCTCCACCCACATCGCCAGATCCGCGTGGGTGTGGTTGGGATCGGGATTGACGGCAGAGAAGAGATCAGGATTGCGTGGCCCTTCGACAATGAGCTCGCCGAGGGCACCACGATCAATGGAGCGCGTCAGACTGTGGTCGACCAGAAGGTACTTGCCGGGTACGTCGACTGTGAATTCCACGACAGCTGAGCCTCCGGCGGGAACGATGGTCGTTTGGACGTTACGAAGCGGAGGAGAGACGATATCGCCTTCGGGATACACCTTATCGAACACTGCCCCGATAACGTGGAAGTTTGAGGGGACAAACCCTCCGACGCCAACGTAGAGCCGGATGCGTTCACCGACATTTGCACGCAGAGCGCCGCTGCCTGCCAGAGCGCCCGTGCGACCATTAAAGATAAAGTACTCGGGATTCTCCTCAAGAAGTTTTTCTTTGGAGAATTTTTGATGTCCTTTCTTCCCGAGGGCACCCGATGTGTAGAGTTCGCCCTGCATAATGTAGAACTCCTTATCGACCGGCGCTAATCCTTTCTTGGGCTCCACAATGATGAGTCCGTACATGCCGTTGGCAATGTGGGTAGGCACATGGGGACTCGCACAGTGGTAGACGTAGACGCCGGGGCGGTTCGCTTTGAATCGGAAGATCTTCGTCTCGCCGTCCTTCACCTGCGTCAGTACCGAGCCGCCGCCGGGTCCCTCGACGGCATGGAGATCGATGGAGTGGGTTGCGTGACCTTCTGCCGCATGTAAACCGCCACTGTTTGCATGGGCATCTTCTGTCTTGCCACCATCCGCTCTCGCGGTCGGAACGAGATCGAAGCTGATGTCTTGCGATGCTTCTTCTGCAACTGCATGTGTCAGCTGAACCTCCACCGTATCACCTTCTCGGACGCGCAGGAGCGGTCCCGGCACCGTGCCATTATACGTCCAATACTGGTACGTCGTGCCGGGTGCAAGTTCCGAGACAACTTCTCGCGTTTCCAGCTTAATCACGACTGTACCATCGGCGTTGCGTGTGATGGGAGAGGAAAGGTCAGAAGCATGACGGCTGATGTCACGAGGATTCTTTATAGCGGACGATGTATCGAGCATTCCTGCGTTGCTGAGCTTGGCGAAACCGAGAAACAGTGCCGTGAAGCCAATAGCCATGAACACAGGCGCAAGATCCGAGAGCCAGTTCTTTTTGAGCGGATGGAATCCTTTAAGGAGAAGTGAGTTTGTGACGACGGAGACAGAGCTAAAGGCCATGGCGAGTCCCGCAAGCTCAGGCCGTAACACGATGCCCCACTGCTGGAATGCTCTGGCGGCGATGGGGATGCCGATCACATTGAAGAAGAGTGCGAAGAACATGTTCTGCTTCACCTTACTTAGAGTTTCCCGACTAAGCTTGATCGAGGTCACAACATCCCGCAGATCATTTTTCACAAGGACGATACCGCCGGTTTCCATCGCAATATCGGTGCCGCTGCCCATCGCAATGCCGAGATTCGCTTGGGCGAGTGCGGGACTGTCATTGATCCCGTCGCCGACCATCACAACCTCCTTGCCCTGCTCCTGCAATTTCTTCACCTCGCTCGCCTTTTGCTCGGGAAGGACTTCTGCAAGCACATTCTTGATCCCGACCTTTGCAGCGATCGCCTGCGCGGTGCGTTCGTTGTCTCCTGTGATCATGTAGACCTCGATTCCCATCCTTTGTAATGCGTCAATTGCTTCCTTGGAAGTGTCTTTCACCGTATCCGCCACAGCGATGATGCCAAGCACCTTATGTGCATCCGCAAGCAACACGGCGGTTTTGCCCCTGTTTTCCAGTGTCTGGAGCTTCGATTCGATATCTCCACTCACAATCTTTTCCCGCTCCATGAGTTTGCGATTTCCGAGGAAATACTTTTTCCCGTTGATCGTTCCTTCCACTCCATGTCCTGGTATTGCAGAGAATGTCTCTACTGTGAAAAGGGAAATCGGCAGCTCCGTTGCTCTCTTCACAATGCTTTCAGCAAGTGGATGTTCCGAACCCTGCTCTAGACTCGCTGCAATCTGTAGGATTTCCTTTTCTGATCCTTGAAATGAAAGGATATCGGTCACTTCCGGCTTCCCCTTGGTCAATGTCCCCGTTTTATCGAAGATGATAGTGTTGATCTTCTTTGCGGCCTCCAACGGCTCGCCGCCCCGAATGAGAATGCCGTTTTCCGCGCCTTTGCCAGTTGCAACCATGATGGCCGTAGGGGTGGCGAGACCGAGCGCACAGGGGCATGCAATAACGAGCACAGAAACACCTGCAAGGAGCGCGAACGTCAGCCCCGCTCCGAGGAACATCCACACAGCAAAGGTGAGGATTGCTATCACAAGTACCGCTGGCACGAACCATGATGATACCCAATCCGCGAAGTCCTGAATGGGAGCCTTACTTCCCTGTGCTTCCTCCACAAAGCGGATGATCTGTGCGAGAGCGGTTTCACTGCCCACCTTCTCGGCACGGAATTCGATACTCCCATTGCCATTCATCGTCGCACCGAAGACCCGATCACCATCCTTTTTCTCTACGGGAATGCTCTCACCGGTGAGCATCGATTCATCGACGGAGGTGAGCCCCTTCGTGACCGTTCCATCAACGGGAATCTTCTCTCCTGGACGGACAACTATCGTATCTCCCACCCGCACTTCCTCCATCGGAATATCGATTGCTTGACCGTTACGGAGCACTCGCGCTGTCTTCGCTTGGAGCCCCATAAGCTTCTGAATTGCCTCCGACGTGGCACCTTTTGCTCGTGCTTCCAGCCATTTGCCGAGCAAGACGAAGGTAATGAGGAAGGCAGCGACCTCGAAGTAGAGATCGTGCATTTCCCCGATCACCGTTCCTTCCGTGAATATATGCGCAATGAAGTTATAGAGGCTGTAGAAGTAGGCGGTGGATGTTCCAATTGCAATCAGGCTGTCCATATTGAACGTCGCCATCTTCAAGCTCGACCATGTGCTGTGATAGAACTCCTTGCCGAGCCAGAACTGTACGGGCGTCGAGAGAATAAGGGAGAGCAGACCGGCGTAGGGCATGACTGCTTCTATCGCAGGAATAGGGGGCAGGAACGACGTAATCATGAAGCCGAGCATCGGCAGGCTCAGGACGAGCCCGATGAGGAACTTTCGGCGATAGCCCTCAATTTCATCTGCTCGCCGTTTCCGATCCGTCTCCACACCATGATGACTATGCCCATCACGGACTTCCGCGCCGTAGCCAGCCGCTTTCACAGCGCTGATGAGTCCCTGCTCGTTAATCTGCGCAGGATCGAAGCGGACGCGCGCTTTGGCAGCGGCATAGTTCACATTCGCATCCTCAACACCGGCAGTCTTCCTAAGCTTGCGGGTGATGAGCGCACTGCAACTGGCGCAGTGCATGCCTGTAATCGAAAGAGTGGTCTGATTGGACATGGAATTTTAGGGAACTGGATGAACGATGTACTTGTCGCCGAGCAGCTGCACCTCCTCGACCCATCGTGAGAGATCGAAGTCCTCGCTATGCTCAAGTTCCACCTTCTTCGCTTCAAGATTGACGGTTACGCTCGTGATTGCGGGGAAATCCCCGCTGACATCTTTAATGAGCGCCTCACAGGATGCACAGTGGATCCCGGGGATGACAACTGTTGTTTTCATAGATGAGAGGAAAAAATTACGAACGCTGTGACAGGCCAATCACTTTGAGAATGTCTGTGATGAATTCCTTCTTAGCCTTCGGAGAGGAAAGGTTTTTAGGTCCACAGGTATGGAGATGCGACTCAAGCACCATCCCTTGAATGTGCTTTAAGTGCCCTTGCATGGCGAGAGCAATCTCCAAAATCTTCGTGCAGTAGGCATCCTCATCAACAAGTTGATGTAGTTTGCCTGTGAGTCCTTCAAGCCTCTTAATCGCTTCGAGCGTCTTCTTTTTAGAATCTTGTTTCATGATATGAATGGGTAGGGGGTAGGGGTACTATATTCCCGTACCCCCCTGAAATCAAGGTTCCGTCACAGAGGCATCATCGATCCGCTCGCCGCTTCTTGAATTGCAGCGGCAATGGCTTCGATGGTGCTCTCCACCCTCTTGCCGTTCACGAAGAAGGTCGGCGTACCGTTCACGCCAATTTGCTTACCCTCCTGCTGCGAAGCTTCGACGATGGCCATTTTGATATCGGATTTCCTGCACCGCTCGAAAAGATCAATATCGAGCCCCAGTTCCTTCGCCCAACCGGAAATCGCCGAAGGACTGAGTTTTTCCTGATTCTCATAGTTCATTTCCTCAAACTCCCAGAATTTCCCCTGATCGGCGGCGCACTCTGCGGCCTCCGCCGCTTCTTTAGAATAGCGATGATTAGGATAGATCGGGAAGTGCTTCACCTCGTAGCGCATTTGGTATGCATACTGCTCAAGCAAAGGCTTGATGATTCTCGTCTGTGCTGCGCGGCAAGCCTCACACTGGAAATCGATGAACTCTGTCACTGTGACGACGGAATTTAGGTTGCTCTTTGGATGAGGAGGACGGTTCGATTCGGTTGCAATGCCCGTCGTATCAACGCTGCATGCCGTAAGTAGCAAGAGTGAGCCGATAATTGATGGAAGGAAATAGCGTCCATTCATGGGAGGTATTGGGAAAGATTACGGAAGCATGGCGTCGATAGCCTGCTGGAAATTCGCATAGGGAACCGCGCCGCTGATTTGCTCGCTCTTGTCATCTGGCCCAAGCAACCAGAAGCCCGGGGTGCCGTTTACGCCGGAGGCACTGCCATCGGCCATATCCTTCGCTACTTCATCCTTGTATTTGCTACTATCGAGACATGTATTGAAGGTGCCTGTGTTCAGTTTTAGATCGGCAGCATATTGCTTAAGCACGGGAACGATATCGGCTGCATTACTCCACGTTCCCTGTGTCTCGAAGATTTTGTCATGCATCTCCCAGAACTTCCCTTGGTCATCCGCGCATTCTGTTGCCTCTGCGGTTTTCTGGGCATGCGGGTGGAAGCTCAATGGAAAGTCTCGCACGACATACTTCACCTTGCCTGTGTCGATGTAGTCTTTCTTCAGCTGCCCATAGGTGTTTGTGAAGTGGCGGCCGCAGAACGGGCACTGGTAATCGGTGAACTCGATGAGTGTGACAGGGGCATCCTTATCACCAAGAACAGGATCATCGTCCACAGTGGCGGGAGTCGCTGGAGCTTGCGGCGCTGCGGGAGCGGTCGGTGTGGGCGCTTGCGCGACTTGCTGCGGAGCGGGGTTGCCAGCTGCGATGCTGAAACCGCCGCCATTGAAATTTCCGAGACCGAAGCCCACGATCACGCCCATGAGTCCCATGGAGATTGCAAACCACGGATTATTGCCCGAAGGAGCGTGTGAATGTGTAGGAGACTGCCCCGGTGAATCTTGCCATTTGAGAGAAGTCATAGTTGAGAAGGGAAAATGGGGTGATTAAATGACGGTAAAGGAGCCTCGAACCATGCCCATGGAGCACATAAAGGCCAACTGACCCTTGTTCGGCGCGGTGAACTCAATGACGTTTTCGCCTGAGCGAAGGGCTTGGGAAATATTTAAGGAAGGAATCGTCATGATGCTTGTGCATCCAGCAGCGCTCGTGCCATCGATCTTCCAGCGCACAGGGACACCCGCTTTGATCGTGATATTGCTTGGAGAATAGCCACTGCGCGTCACTGCCATGGAAACTTCTTGCACGCCTCCTTTGACGGTCGGCGCGGAACCCGCTTGTTGATTGCTACCCGCAAACGCGGAAGACAGATCGATGCCGGTAAGCGCAAATCCGCTATTGAGATTGAAGAGTGCCAACAGCAACACGAGAGCGCCGGAGAAACGAAGAAAAATTCTTGAAAAACTTCCCCGCGCCGTAGAAGAGATCGCGCTGATTCCGAGCAGGGAAGGCAATGTGCCAAGCGCAAACACAAACATAGTAAGAGAGCCTGTCAGGAAGCTGCCCGATGCGAGTGCCGCGAGTTGCAAGGATTGTGTGAAGCCGCAGGGCAGAAAGAAGGTGAAGGCTCCCATCGTGAAAGGAGCTGCGGGATGATCGCTCTCCGATAGACCGGCGATCCAGCGCGAGAGCTTCTTGGGAGGGCGAATGGGAAAGCTGCCCTTCGGGATGATCTCCAGAATCGTGAGGGCAAGGTAGAGCATGATGATGGCAACGAGGATATTCATGTACCCCGACATTCTGGTGCTGAGCGTGATGGACTGTCCAAGGATGCCCACGAGTCCACCGAGGACGAAGTAGGAGACGAGCCGCCCGACATTGAAGTGAAGGAGCGGTCTGAACTTGTGCCATGCTGTCTCGGATTGATGGAGTTCATTGTGCTTCGCAGCTAGCGCGAGAAGGAGGCCACCTGTGACCGCAAGGCAGCTCGACGTCCCTGCAATGAGACCAATGACGAAGATGCCGCCGAGCGAGAGTGCGCCGGAGGTCGACGGTGCGAGCGAGATGAGATCGAGAGATTGTGCGGCTTGGTAGAGCGCGAAGATAATGATGAGCGCCCCACCGATCTCCATCCACTTCCTCTTATCAGGCGAGATTGTGGAGATGGTGGGTGCTGCGTCCTCATCGAGGACGCTGTATCCTGCTTTCTCGATGACTGAGGTAATGCGTTCGGCGTTCGGCAGATTGTCGGCCTCGGCAGTGATGCGGGCAATGCCGCTCTTATAATCCACATCGACAGCTTTGACGCCCTGCACTGCTCGGAGCTTCTTTTCGAGAAGCAGCTCGCAGCTCGCGCACGTCATCCCGCCGATGCAGACTGTCGCGTAACGTTCGTGTGGAGATGACTGAGACATAAAAGAAGGAGAACGAAATACAAGCAAGCAGTCAATCGAATATTGGCTACTCAAAAGGATTCTCCTTTCTTATTCGCGTAAAACAACAGTTCTTGTTTGGACTATCCGTATGGGTGAACCATCGCGCGGTTTCAGTGCCACATTGATGATTTCCGGTACATCAATGACGAAATGTGCGGAGCGTAGGGCAATCTTGAGAATATCTTTTTGAGAGGATTGCGTCACTGTCGCCGTCGACGGTGAATGCTCCGAGAGGCAATGACCGTTGTTGCACGGCATTCCTCCGGTCATGGGAGTTGAATGGTGTTTGGGACGGGTGATCGTCACGCATCCATCACAATGCACGGTGGACATGGGATACATCGGGGTCATGACTATTTCCATTACTTCCTCTATCTCCTCCGTGTCGTGATCCATCGGCATAACTGCCTCGGCATACGCCAAGGGCATGAAACAGAAGTTGCTCAAAAAGACTTGAGCAGTTACGGCAATCGCTGGGAACATCTTCATTCTCATTTGACAACAGTATAAAGATTAATCCCTGACTGACAATCTCTATTGCACAGAATTTGACTACTGCGAAATAGTGCAGCCTACAAAATGGTCTTCTCTCGTTTTGCCTTCTGTAAAAGCTTCGTAAAATCGCGTGCTGGAATCACGGGACAGAATTGCCCCCATGCCCAATGTCCCCGCATAAAGCCGATTTTACCGATGATGAAGTAGCCGATGCGATACTCAATCTCTCCGTTCTTCTGCGTGCGTTTATGGACAACCCTGCCATCGATACCTACCTTCCGCAGCCGCTCAAAGACGAAGACCTTCTCGGGCAGGTTATATTGCTGCATGAATGTCCATGCTTCACGTATGAATCGGTGCTTACCCTTCCTGCCGATATCTTTCATGGAGACGGCCTTTTGAATTTCCAACTCATGCTCAAATTGGCGCTGCTTGCGCTGGATGAATTTTTTGCAGGATTCACTTTTGACCATATGGATTCATAATACGCTGCTGTATCTGCGTCAGCTAACGTGGATAGGCTGCACCAGAACCGCGTGATTCTTAAGCCGGTCCAGATTATGGAAGTAGCGCTGGGTCGTTGCAGGATTGGAGTGCCTGGCAAAATCCTGTGCCGCAATCAGGCTCGCTCCACCGTTGATGAGATGCGTGATCGAGGAATGCCGTAGGGAATGCGTACTGACGTGCGGACGATCAATACCGAGTCGCTTGAGGCGTACTTTTACCATGTGCTGCACATTGCGCCGTGTAATCCGATCCTTTGCACGATGAGTCGTTCCGATGAACAAGGAGTCTTTCTCCTGCAGAGTTCCGCGTGTGCCTACGTACGCCTGGATCACCTCACGCACATCGTCGCGAATACGCGTGTCGATGTTCTTCCCTCCCTTGCCGCGTACACGGAGCACTAAACATCCTTCCGTCTGTACAAGATCACCCGCATTCGCCCGTGTGATTTCACAAACCCGCAATCCGTTGATCAGCAGGAGCGCCAGGATGGCTTTATCTCGCTTGCCCCTCGTAGTCGCTGTTTCGATGGATGCGAGAAGTTGGTTACATTCAGCCAGTGTCAGTATTTCGCGGGTGGTCTCATTGCTCACCTTCGGGAGCTTTACGCCTGCCGAAGGATTGATAGGGATAACGCCCTGCTCATAGAGAAACGTGAAGAGCCGACGAAGGACTGTAAGTTTTTTCGCAATCGTTGCGGGCTTCAAACCTCTTGTCTCAAGCCCCTCTCTGTAAGCGATGAGATCATGCAGTGTCACCTCTGTCGCCTTCTTCCCCACAAGGCGATAGAAAAGCGTGATTTCTGCCTTGTAGTCGCGCTTCGTATTGAAGCATGACTGATTGCGGATAAAGGACAGAATATAGTCGGTAGACGGCTCAGCGATGATATTCAATGACTGATGTAGGACAAGTTGCATGGCGTCATCTTATCATTAGGTAGTCTTGAAGACAACTATTATTAAAAGCGTTGCGGAAGCAAAATAACAACACATGAAGCAGAAAACGCCAAAAGTAATGGGCAGACTCGATGTTGCTGAATACCTTGAGGTATCCCGGCAGTACGTCAATAAGCTCGTTAAAGAGAAAAGGATTCCATTCCAGGAAACATCTGCAGGAATCATTTTCTTGGAAGGTGACGTGCTGATGTACAAAAAACAAAGGCTGAAGAAAGCGAAGAGTGATACTCGCATCCGTCTGAAGAAGGGTCGGGATAGGTAATCTCATTACGCAGTAGCGATATTAGGTGCAATAGAGAACCAGGCTTCTAATCGAAGCCAGAATATCTTCAGCGCACCGGCGATGGCCCAAATCTATAAGATGATATCTGATGCCAAGATACCTCTACACCGAGAGCATCCATCTGGGGTTTTATCGCAGCGATGTATCTTTTCACTTTGTTGGAAGCCGCTTTTTCAAGCGCGGAGAAAATTACTTTGTCCGGTCGGATGACCTTTGCAATCTCAACCATCCGATCAAAGTCTGACTGTTTAAAGAGAGCACATGACATTTTTATTTCTCCGATAATGAATTTCCCATCCTGGGTGCAGGCTATATCCAAATCACTGAAGACCGGACCATTGCGTTTCTTGAAGATATCAAGACTTGGCATGTAGATGAACGATGTCTTGCTGTCGTGCAATAACTCACCAAGAACAAGTACGACGGGAAAGAGTCCATGCTTCGCGCAGGCAGCTTGGATGCGGGAGTTCAGCCGGTAGTAATGATCTTCCTCCGGTCGCAGAGAAAATTCATGGGAACAACCTTTGCATTCAAGTTGTTGCCTCGCTTCGTCCACTTTGAACCAGTTCGGGGAACCGCAGAGACGACAATAAGGCCGATAACCGATATCGATGAGATTGCTCTCTGTTAGACGGGTCAGGGCTTTCTTTACGTCATCCTCATTGAATTTCCATTTACGTGTCGTTCCTGGGAGAGCATTGAACTCTTTCAGTTCTTCCCGAGCCTCTGCAACGAAAGCGTCAAAACGTAATTCCTTGCCATCGGATGCCTGTATCTTGGACTGTTGCAGAATATATTCCGAGAGCCATGTGATGCCGTCCGTTGCAGCATTCGTTCCTTGGAAATCTTGACCGAACCTGCGCATCTCTTTCTTAAGCCTGTTTGCAATTTCCGTTTTCCTCCCCGCGTCCCGTGACGGATCTTGATTTGAGAGTTTGTTGAACATTGTGCGCCAGTATCGTTCTTCTAGAATCTGATGTGCGAAAGAGAGGCTGCCAAAGATTTCCAGCAGTCCCGAGAGGTATCTGCCCTTATCTGAACGGTGTACATCATCGAATTTCTTCTCTTTCAAAGAACGCCGAGCATCCGATGAAAAAAAATAATTGTTGCCTCCTAAAATGAGATTCCAAAATATACCCCACTCCTCGGGCAGATGGACTTCGAGCGTTGCGCTGCGTCCAGACATGGGAACAGATGGAAAACCATCTGCCTTGATACGAGCAGCCCTTTTGCCAAACAGCTGAATAGCAAATCCATTCTTCCTCGGGAATTGCCACCAAAACTCTTTCCCGACAAAATTACTGTATCGCTCTGGCGGGAATTGAACGAAGACATCCGCCATCCAATGGCGTCCAGGGTCAGCATCTGTCTCTATTCCTGGTCCATTAATCGTAATGATCTCTTCTTGTCCTGTTGCCCTAAAAATATCGGTGTCTGCTGTTACAGATACGAAGCGCGAGCGCTGTCTGAAGTTGGGAAACTCCGGTTCTTCCAGGTGCTGATGAGTAATATGTAGGAATGTGCCTCTCTTGTACTTCTCAGCAAGATCCTGCAATTTAGCATCGGGTAGGGTAAAGCTTGCGAAGTGAACGTGATTTCTTCCCGAACCCGAAGGATCTCCAACCTTATAAAGCCACTGCCGCAACGCATCATCCATGCAAGGAATTTTGGTCAGATCCGTGGGCAACCAGAGTTGTTTCAGATGTCTGCGTTGATACTGTGTCACACAGAAAATCCTGTTCCAGAAGCCAATGATTTCATGTGGAGAATCGCCTATGAAAACGCTGAACGTCTCCCAATGGTCAGAGTATTCTACGTCCTCAAATTGATCGGGCGTGGAAGAAAGCTGGATTGGATAAATGTAGGTCTTGAAGCCGCTGCTGAGCTCTGTGAGAGCAGCAGCCAAGCTCTCAACATCGGTCAGTTCGAAGACCTTAGTCTGAACTTTTTCCAGAGCTCCTTGTGCTTGGCCTGTCATCAGGATTTCACCGAAATTGGTTCTCACGAATCTCTTCACCAGTCCGTCCTCAACATGATCAAGCTTGAAAATTACCAAGATAGGTGAAGGGCTCATCGCAGTCGTTGCTACATTGCGTAGTGTGGGCAGGATTGAAATGCCATTCTCTGCAACATGAAACTCTTCATCGTTTATTACGCCGTTCCTGGGAACTTCAAGAAGATATGGCGAAAGGGAAAGATCAATTTTTTCCATCAGACTCTTCGACAGTGGGACGAGCGATTTGATTAAATCAGGGTCGATTTCACGTAAAAAATTCCACCACTTTTCTTCAATCTTTTTACCATCTGTAAAAATCACTGGATTATATCTCCCACCCCATCTTGCACGGTTATGGTCGAATATTCGGTCGATCTGCTTAGAAGTTAACTTCTTGGGATTGACTAAGAAAGCTACTTTCTGGGGTCGTCTGCGCACATAGATTGAATAGGGATCGTTCGCCATTGCTCAAAGTTTACTCTGTCCGAGTCTCTGATAAAACAACACATATCTCGAAGAGAGCCATTTCACAGAATGACAGTTCTATGTAATGAAAAGCATTCCTGTACGGATCAGAAATCATCACTGTAACTGGCACTGTGCATCGCACATGTTCGTATCGTGATGGTCTGCGACGGTACAGACGAAGTTCGTGCGAATCTTCGCGCCGTAACTATTCTCTGCATCCACGTAGGAAATGACATCAAAAGATTTCCTCTCGGGTGAGTAGAGGATGTTATCCGCGCTTCCCCAAGGGAATTTTGCAGTCGAGGGTGCTTTGAGCATCGCTTTGACCTCTTGCTGGGCGCATACCGTCGCGTACACGTTGTACTGTTCCGCATCTTTCACCAGCTTTGCCCTCTCCTCCCCGGCCTGTGCGACGGCAACGGTTTGGACCTTAATACCTGTGTAGGAGGATGGATCGTTGATGACTGCTACAGGCGTAACTTTGTAGCGTGGGTCGTCAGGCGAGAGATTCCCGATATCCATCAGATGCTCAATGTCGTGAGTCGAGCCTGAAGGATCATCTGTGGACAGGAAGAACTCCATCGCGTCGTTAGTCTTGGGATTGTAGTCCAGAGCCAGGTCAAAACCATTCTTGGCGAACCACACTTCGGTTTTCTCATCGCCGTATACAGTGGTGTCAGTGACTTTTCCAAGCACGGCTTTGATCTGAGGGTACTTTTTCTCGAAGAGTGACGGAATGTCATAGACAAACGGCGCTCTCGCTCTCGATGAAACGGCAACTGCCTCCTGCACAGGAGGAGTCGGTTGAGTTGCTGTCGGAGCGTTCTGTGTGATCGTCTGCTCCTGTAATTTCTGTGATGAACCAGAAGCGCCTACGCCAATGAGCAATAGGACAACCGCGAGCGTGATGCGCCACTTCCCTGCAAGCCGATCAGAGACTCGCTTGGCGACGGGAGGCAAGAGCAGAGCACCGGCAGCGGCAATCATGAGCCCTGCGATGGGCTGACGGGTGAGCGCAGACAGGCTCATCAGCAAGATGAAGACACCAAAGACCCAAGCGAGAATGGTGCGTGATTTCGTGCTCATAACAAAGGAGGAGGTTGGAATTACTGAAAACGATACACCGTCACATATGACGGTGTAAATAGCAACTAACAGTCAGGATAATCACTTGGATGACTTCAACAATAACTACAAAACTGGCAAAGCGGCTGAAAGAATTGAGAGAGGAACACGGTCTAACCTAGGAAGAAGCGGCACGGAAGTGCCACATGGAATACAAATACTATCAGCGGTATGAGAGCAGTAAGCCGAGAGATATGCGCTTAAGCACCCTTGAAAAGATTGCGCGTGGCTTCGATATGAAGCCTTCCGATCTCATTGATTTCAGCTGATCAGAGCTTGATCCTCAGTGAGGATGCATAGAGGAGGCCGAGACAACTCCTACAGGCGTACTGCCCGAAATCACGTCGGTGCAGGCTGAGATATCCCTTGCCGCACTCGCCACAAACAAGATAGTACCGATATCCATTTTTGAGATTCGTCAGCTGACCGATAATTTGGAGTTCTTGAACGCCGAAGTTGCCTTCAATCTGGAGAATCGCACTCGTTGCTCCGAGTGGAATTGCGGCTTGCACATCACGAATGTGCAGTCTCTCCGTCTGTTCGACGAGGGAGTGTTGCGGCATAGGAGGGCTCGGAAGAATCTGCTAAATCTTTAGGAGCGATACCTTGGTTAATCTGCTGGTTTTGAGCGAAAAAAGCGTTCTTTGCCTTCACTTGAATGGGGGGATTGCAGATATTCTGCAACGTCTGGGTCAGTCGGATAATCTGATCATTTGCGCTCTCGATGCCCTGACGCACTTCTTTCAGATATCTCGTCTTATCTGGGCTGTAGTCGAATCTGGCCGTTGCATCGTCCTCGCTCGGTTGATACTTATTGCAGCGGAACATGCGCTCGTAGGACCATGCCAAGCTCCAGGCCGCCACGAGCCGGTCGATGAGGATTCGTTTAGCAGCCGTGTCTCTACCATATTGATCAGCAAGCTCCCTGTGCAGACGCTCTGCGAGTGGCTGCACCTGTAAATCTGTCATCACCTCCGGCATACGGCCAGACCATAATGCATGGCGTATCCCGAGCTCTTTGCTCAACTCGTCATATTCCTTTTTCTCGGCCACAGTCTTCTTCTTTTTCTCGTAAAGAATCATCACGGCGTCCTGCTTCGTTCGATCCTCGAAATCAATTTGTCTCTCATTGGGATTTTTCTCAGTTTGCCGAAGGACGAGGGATAGGGTGGACATAGGCGATTTTACAAAACGAACCCATTTTCTCCTCCACTGATGTTCACATCGAGCGCAGCGGCAAGCGGAGGCGGTTTGCCTAGCCGCATGCTCTGGAGGCGCTGTAGCTCGTGAAGCGCCTGCATCCACATGCGATGCAGATTCGATTCGCCACGGTGAATGGCGAGAAGATCCTTTTCAGGAAGAACAAGCTTGGAATCTTTTTCGGCTTCGTCTCTCTTCCATTCCATCTCTTCCCACATTCGCACTCGTATCTTCACATTTTCCAGCATGTACCCTGCAAACTCACGCGCAATCTTTGTCAGATCCTCCAGAGCTTTTTTGTAATCCTCAGTGAGACTTGGATCGTTGAGCCGGTCCTTCCAAAAGGCATTCTGATTCAATATTTTTGCCCTCGTTTGTGCGACGAAATCAAAATCCAAGATGTGTTTGATCTGCGGAAAGTCATGTGTCGAACCAAAACGATCTTGAAGTTGATCGCGGAAGTGCTGACTAAGAGGAAGCCCAAACCAATCCAGTGCAGTCACGAAATTATCTATAGATGATTCTAGCGATTTGTAGATGAGACTGACGCGGAAGTGTTCGACGTAGTCGATGGAAGGCCGCTCGGCATGGAACATGACGTTCTGAGATTCCTCCAGGTTTTGTTTCATTCTCACCTCCATCCTTCCTTTTTGGATCATTGCTGCTTCAGCCCTTCCGATCCGAGCCATGCGCCACTGGAGAACGGCGAGCCGATCTACGAGACCTTCTTCGATAATCCCTATTGGAAGCAGCTCGTCAAAGAATCGGGCTCGCATCTTCTTGTATTCACTTTCATCCTCGATTTCTTCCAAGACAATTGCCCGGGAGAAAATGCCAAAGGTTGTGGCATTCCTGCTTGAGATAGCTTTCCCGGCATCAGTCTTTACACCACCAAGCTTGGCGTTCTTTTGGTTGGCCGCAAGTTGCTTCGTGGTGACGGTCGGTTCCATAGCTATATTGTGCCATGACAGGGTATAAAGACATTCATATTTTGGCTTAGGTTACTGAAGAAGTGACGATGTGACGGTGGTGACGATGAAATCGCCTAACTCAGCGAGGCGTAGTACTTGGAACCTGTTAGTATTGTTCTAACTTCCTCCACTAGGGAGCTCCACTGAAATAATTATCAAACTATAAAATAAAACGCCTGTTTTTCCGTAAGAGAAAAGCCGGAAGTCCGTCCTACAAACATGGTCATCGCACAGACGAAACATGCTGTGCTCTCATCGAGCATCATCGGCGGACTCCTGCTCCTGCTTGCATGGTGCTTCTCTCGTATAGTTCTGCATGCACCCATTGCTGATGAAGTTTTTCATCTTGATCAGATTCAAAGATTTGTGCGGAGCAAAATGACCCTGAATCCTTTCATTGCACAAATTCCCGGCTACCACGCGCTCATTGCCATCGCAGCACAAATTACGGGACGTCACTCGTTACTCGCTTTTCGATTTTTTTCTTTTCTGCTTACTGTATCAGTAGATTAGTACATCGGAACATCTTCCCTTTCTCTTGCAATACTTTACCCAAGCCAAGAAAGAGAAAATTTGGTATACTATTTGGATTTGTCAAAAACAACAAAAATTCATACCCACACACTTATGTCTATCGAAGCTTGTATCGCTCATGCGATCCACAAAGATCTCGATATTATCGAGGCATTACCCAATGTATACGAGCTTCCTATCGAGCAGCTCGAACATCACATCGATGGATACATTCATCAGCTTCAGCAAAACTTGGTGAGTGCGATCAAAACCCTCGGCGAGCCCTATATCAAGGCAAAAGATGCTGCTGGTCTCTGTGTTACTTGCCTTCGATCTGGTGTAACACTGCCTCCTGAAATGATGCTGAAAATGTGCCAAACAATCTTGCAACTCAATGCTATCGAAGCACGATTCATTGCTGATAATGCAGAAGGCGTCAGCGTGTATTACATGAAATTAACTGTTCCTGTATAACACTTGCATTGAAAGGAAATCCTATGGCAGAATTTTGATGTGTTTTATAAAGCATCACTTATGCGCCCCCTTTGCCTCCTGCTTACTGCGGGAAGATGGCTGGCTGCGTAAGTGAGAACAGAAAGAACCCAAGCAGAGCCACCTTCCCATACAGGCTCTCTTTTTTTATTTTCTATTTATTCTTCATTTTATGGATAACAAAATCAATCAAAATAATAGCGATTGTGATACACATGTCATATCTAGTGAAGAAGATGGTAATAATTTGCATGATCGAGGCTCCGATATTCCAAAGCCGGTCAAAGACTGGATGGGAAATGTTGTCACCTGCTCTAAGAGGATACATGAATTAAAATTTATATTTCAGACCACGTCTAAGGGTAAAGTAAACGGCTTAGGGGAGCCAAAACCTCCATTTCACACATAATCTTCTGACCCTATTGACTTCTATCCCCTCTTCCTCGACCATGCCTCTCAAACTTTTCCAATTATAAGCACATGCCTACTGTCTTCCA
>CAYUWH010000013.1:0-39450 GCA_964448615.1 uncultured Candidatus Peribacteria bacterium | reverse complement strand
AAATTCTGATTTACGGTCACTCCAGCAGCTATCCGTGGGACGTGTCGCCCTACACTAAGATCTTCCGCCAGATCAACAAGTTAAATATCGGCGACAAGGTCTATGTGAATTATGGCGGGAAGCAGCACACGTACGAAGTCTCCTTTAAGCAGGCTGTCCCTGCCAACGATATGAGCGCTTATCAGAGCGGTGGAGAAGAGGAATTGATCCTCTATACCTGCTGGCCTCCTGATTCCATCAGCCAGCGCTACTTGGTGCATGCGAAGCCGATCTAAGGCGATCGTGTCGTAGTGGGTCGATCACGTTTGGAAAGACCAGTGAAGACCATGGCCATAGAGTTTTTGCGTTCACCAAACTGTGATGTTGTGCATTGTTTTGTATATAAAGCAGTGCTTTTTGGAATTGCGTCATATCCCGAATCCTTTCATCAAAAAATCCTTTTTGCCAGCCTGACAAGGGGGTGTCGTTTTCGTGGTTGATGCCGATGGTTGGGCGGGTGGTGGCTATAAAGGCGCTAGCGGTAACGACGGCAGTAGGAGCAACAGTGGTAGTATCACTACCTGTAACGGCGACGACGTCGTCGCCGTTACGGCAAGGCATAGTAAGGAGGTTGCGGATGTTCCGAGAGCTGTTTTCTTTGAAAGATTTCATGAATTTACTTAATCCCTTTTGATTTGGCTCAATGAGAAGATGTAGATGATCTGGTAGGATGCAGAATGCAAAAATCTTCATTCCGCAAAGAGCTTTTGCAATACTCAGATCGCGAATGATGATTCGTGGTACTCCAGGCAGCGTGCACCAATGCACTCTTCCCTTTGTATTAGTGATGACATGGAAGATGCCGAATTGTGTCCCGTGATATTGACCCATGAATACATTTTGCTGTTTTTTGGTATCCGCATCACCACCCTCAAATACTGCTCTTTTAAGAAATGTAGTTTTTCCTTTTCAGGAAAAGCAAAATGAGGTTCCATGACTCAATGGAACCGCAACGGCGACAACGTTGTCGCCGTTGCCTATAGTGGCCCCGCCGCAGTTGCCTATATCTCGACGCCTGCGTCGCCGTTACAGAAACGTTACGTCCCAATTCTCCGCAAAATCTCCCTGCTCACAAAGTCCCTCGGTCGTCCGAATTTAAGACGACTCAATTGCTTAAACGCTTCTGCTGCCTGCAGATCTTTCGGATACGTGTTATCCAGCCATGGACGCTGCGCCTCAAGCGTGAAGGGGCGTGAGGGCTGGCCATCAATACAGAGCTTCATCGTCGCCTTAAAAGCATCTTGGTTCACCAAGTCTTGTTCACTGAACACCGGGCCCATTTGCTTCGCGCCGACTTCGGCATCCTGCGGGCCGATCTTATAGAACATCATCGTACCGACGTTGCCGAACACCGCCCCTTTCAGGCTGACGGATCCCGCGAGCTTGCTCTCTTTCTCAAGCTGGTCGAGATACTGGTGTGCGAGCACTAAGCCGAGACGGTACTTACGCGCTTCGGAGAGAATCGATTCGATCGACGGCGTGACAAAGTTCTGGAATTCATCGATGTAGAGGAAGAAGTCCTTGCGCGCTTCTTTGGTTTCACGCTGGCGGCGCATGGCGGCAACTTGAATCTTGTTCACCACGATCATGCCGAGCAAAGTGGAGTTGATATCTCCGATAAGACCCTTCGAGAGGTTCATCAAGATAATCTTCCCGGAATTCATACAATCCGAAATATCGAAGGAACTCTTCGTTTGTCCCACGATGTTGCGCATCAGCGTGTTCGTATAGAACTGACCGAACTTCGCGGCGAAGTAGGGGATCATCTCTTGTTTTTCACGGGCGCCGGTCTTGGCCATTTGATTTTCCCAGAAGCTTTTCACGATCGGGTTTTTGACTTTGCTGACTTTGTACTTACCCCAATCATCATCCGTAAACAGGCGCACCAAGTCCGTGATCGCGCCGCCTTCTTCTTCGTCTTCCATCAAGGTGAGACAGCCATTGCGGAAGTAGTCCTGAATGCGGGGGCCGAACACTTCTTCACCAAACATCTTCACCATCATGTTCATCGCGTCGAGGGCGATGAGATCGCGTTCTTCCGGCGATTTGCCTTCGAGCAAGTTCAGTCCCATCGGGCGCTCGGTATCGGCGGGATTGAAATAGATGACGTCATCGGCGCGCGAGCGGGGAATGTACGGCAGCAATCCTTCGATAAGCGATCCGTGAGGATCGACCACGCACACGCCTTTGCCGTTATGGAAATCCTGCCGCGCCATGATATCGATCATGGAAGATTTACCCGTACCTGTTTGTCCGATGATATAGAAGTGGCGGAAGCGATCCTCGTTCTTAATGTAGACCTTTTTCTTTTCACCGCGGAATGTGTTGTTCCCCAGGAAGAGATACTCTTTCGTCTCAGACTCATCTTGCGGTTGCGGCAGATTTTTCGGAGCAGGGGCGACTTTGAAATTCTGCCATTTGATCGTCTCCACCTTGTTGTACTTGATGTGCGGCAGGTGGAACATGCTCGCGAGTTCCGCGCCTCCGAGCAGCATTTTCGGGGCGAGCAGCGCATGCGAAAATTGGCGGCGCGGCGAGCGCTTGATGAAGGCGCGGATCGTCTTGCTCTTGTTTTCAAGTTTCGGCTTCTTGAACTCGTTGCCGCGTACTTCTGAAAACTGGCTAAAGGCCGCGAGCACGGTGCCAAGAATCATGTCTGCCTTTGCAGCTGTCGAAGAGGAAGCAACCACGCGCACCTGACATTCGAAGCCGGGACTTCCCGCTTTTTCATCCACGGTTTTGCTGTATTCCTCGACCATCTGCGTCACACGATCGCCCTTCGGCATATCCTCTGCGCTCTTTGTCAAATCTTCCGGAGAATTGAAGAGCGAAAAGACTGTCGAGAGCCACGTGAGGGGATTGAGCATGGAGAAAAATCCAGCCTTCTTTTTCTTTGGATTAATCAAATTAGCAGCCTCTTCCTGCAGTTTTTTCTGCCAACCGCTTGCGGCGGGCGTCAGGACGAATTGCACTGCCGCGCCTTCGTCGCTCTTGAGCTTAGAGAAAGCATTGGTGATGGCGTTCAGCGGATCGCTCTTGAGTTGCTGGTAGGTGCGGAACACAGCCCAGAATGGTTTGGCAGGGAGCAGTGTGCGTGTGGTAACCACCGAATCTTTCGTAAAGATGTCGTAGTCCTCAACTTCATCAATGATCACATCCGGATAAAACGACGTGAATTGTTTTTCCACCAAGTGCATGATCGATCGTGGACAGACAATGAAGAACAAAATTTCTCCCGCGAGTGCTGCGTATTCCAGCGAGATAAAGGGCTGGCCTTTGTAGTGTCTGGTGATATCGCCTTTGTACAAGCTGTGCAGCGATTGATAGAGGTGATCCATCACGCCGATCACTTCCTTGAAATCTTTGCCAAACTGCTCGCTCTCGACTTCTTTTTCCTCTCGTGATTCCTTTTTCGGGACCAGAATTTGCAAGAACACCAGCTGTTCACCGTCCTTCTGTTCCGCCTTCAGGCGCATCCACCAACACGCGCACCAAATGGCTCCTGCAAGTAGGAGAAGGATGCCAATGAGGAGGAGGAACATCTCCATAAATGTATCGTACCAGTATAGCAGAAATCATGCCCTTTGGACATCAAATAGCCTATACTGATCCCACTCTCTTCACTTGCAAGCATGGCTTGGTTCTCGCCTCGCAAACGCTCGGGTTCAGCGACCGTTCTACGGGGTATTTTACGCTATCTATTCGGCAAACGAGGCCAACGCCGCGTACAGGGACTGCGGCTGTTTTACGGGATGCAGCTCATGATGGTGGCCCATTCGGCCCGTTCTCTTGGAAAACTGGCCCGTTCGGAGGAAGTGCGTCTCTGGGTCGACGGTTCAGAGGCATTCCCGCGTATCGAAAAACTGATCCGCCGCGCGCAGCACTCGGTGGTGGTGCAGATGTTTATTTGGAAGGACGATGAGACGGGGCGACGCATTGCGGCGGTGTTACTCGAAGCGGCGCAGCGCGGTGTCAAAATCGACATCACCAAAGAAGCGGTCGGAGATGTCTTCGAATTTAAGGGTGATTTTTTGGGGACGAAGCACTCCGAGGATCTGCTGTGGAAAAAGTTCTGGAGCCATCCGAACATCCGCATTACGTATGCCTCGAACGGAGACCACGCCAAAGTCTACGTGATCGATGATCATATTCTGCTCTTAACCGGCATGAACATCGCCGATGAATATCAACATCGATGGCACGACTATATGGTGGAGCTGCGCGGCAGCAGATTCGTCGAACGCTATCTGGCCAGAAAACAGCCGACCGGAGATACAACCGTACAGGTGATGATGAATACCGAGGAGCACAAGGAGATTCGTCCTATCGTCATGCGCCTGATCACCGAAGCGCAGGAGTCGCTCATCATTGAGCACTGTTACTTCTCCGATCCCGACGTGCTCGATGCGGTGATCGCCGCGAGCAAGCGCGAAGTATCCGTGACGGTGATTCTGCCGGATCGTCCGGATTTCCATCATCACGCAAACATGCAATCGGTAGGAAGAATGCTGGCGGAAGGGGATATGTCGTTTTTACGCGTGTTGCTGTATCCGGAAATGTTCCACGCAAAAATCATCCTTGCGGATCATGACATCGCGTTCCTTGGGTCTGCAAATCTCATGCGTTCTTCCTTAGATGATATGGGAGAAGTAAACGTGCTCATCAGCGGCAAGCATCGTGCAGTGTGGAAGCTACGCGAAACGTTGCGGAACGATACGTTCAATAGTCGCTCGCTCTCAAGTCCTCCTCCGCTGTTATGGTTGTCGAGGTTACTGGCGTGGATGGGATTATGAAGGTAAGGAACGTAAGGCAGGTAAGGAAGGTCACGAAAAAATACGTGCCTGACCTTCCTCACGTTCTTTACCTGCCTTACTTATCATCCGGATGCACCGCCTTCCAAGCGTGTAGCAGGCGCTCGACCATTTCGAGGAGCGACTTGATCGTCATATCCTTTTTGATGAAGTAATCGTCGGCGCCCAATTCTTTGGCGCGCAATTGCGACATTTCATCGGCGAAGTTCGAGAGCATAATAACAGGGAAATCGCGTCCAGCCTGTTCAAGCTTCTCCAACACTTGGAATCCCGTCATCTTTGGCATGTGAATATCCAGCACCAGCACGTCGGGGCGCTTCTCTTGCAGAGCGGTCCACGCCATTTCACCGTCTTCGGCCGTGCGAATATCGTATCCCGCCAACGTAAATTTCTTTACGTAGAGATTACGTAGTACGGGGTCGTCTTCCGCGATGAGGATGTTTGCTTTTGCCATCACCAAGAAGTATAGCATAGTTGACCCCTAAAGGAAAGTGCCAGAACACCATCATAAGCCTTTGACAATGGACTTCGGGCATAGGAAATGCGAAAAAAGGCTTGTATAGTTAGCTTTATGCGACCCCAGATCCTTACCCCGCGCCTCGCCGCGTTACTGGCAGTCTATGCTCTGTTGGGTCTGACGTTTTTTGTCCAGATCCGCCAGGCGGGTATCGGAGTGTGGTCGGCGCAAGTGTCGAATAATTGCGTGGGCAAGCCGTACGGAACCCCGGGATGTCCGGTTATTCCCGAAGAAGAATCGTCTCAGCCCTCCTTGGCACGGTGCGGAAACGCCTTGATCGATGCGGGGGAAGAGTGCGACAACGGCCGTTTCAATGGCGTGACAAATTGTACGGCGCAGTGCACGCTGCTGTATTGCGGAGATCAGGAAATTTCCGCGGCAATCGGAGAAGAGTGCGAACCCAATGTCGTTCAAGTGTACGGGATTGATCCGCAGACCGGAGCATTGCAAGTGATGAATCAATTCGAGCAGCCTTCCTGCGGAAAAGTTTGTGCGGTTCCTTCATGCGATGCGCAGGGCAACTGCAATGCGAATGCGTGCAAGTGGCAATTCCTTCCCGCCTGCTCCGGACAGCAGCAAGCGGCCGCGCAGTACTCGAGTGGCGGAACGCAGGTGGCGCAAGCGGGCGCGCAATGCGGCAATGGCTCGGTGGAAGGAACGGAACAGTGTGACGATGCGAATCTGAACAGCGGAGACGGTTGTTCCGTTTCCTGCGCCGCGGAGCGCGGCTATTTCTGCTTCGGATCGCCCAGCAGCTGCAGTGCGAAATGCGGCGATGGCATGACGGTCGTGCCCGAAACCTGCGACGATACTAATTTGGTCAGCGGAGACGGATGTTCCCCGTCATGCCGTTTGGAAAGCGGATTCAGTTGTACGGGAAATCCAAGCGTGTGTACCTCTGCGTGCGGAGACGGTGTGGTGGCTGGTGAGGAATCCTGTGATGATGGCAATACGGTGGGCGATGATGGTTGTAGTGCGTCTTGCTTGATTGAGAAAGGATATGTCTGCGAAGGAAAGCCAAGTGCTTGCCGCACGCGATGCGGCGACGGACTGCGCGCAGGGAATGAAGCGTGCGATGACGGCAACCAGAGTGCGGGCGATGGCTGCAGTCCGACCTGTGCCATTGATCGGGGGTATGCGTGCAGCGGCACACCGAGCATTTGCCGTCAGAATTGCGGAGACGGCGTGCTGGAAACTAATGAGCAGTGCGATGACGGCAACTTGCGTACGGGTGACGGTTGCGACATGTATTGCGAAGCAGAAGAAGGGTATGCCTGTTCGGGCAGTCCCAGTTCCTGCGCTCCCGAATGCGGCGATGGCATCATGGCGGGGAAAGAGCGTTGCGATGACGGCAATACGGATTCCGGAGACGGCTGCTCTGCAAGTTGTACGCCCGATCGCGGATTTTCCTGTACCGGCAGTCCGAGCGTTTGTGCCGCGCTCTGCGGCGACGGATTGATTGCCGGAAAGGAAGAATGTGATGACGGCAATGCATCCGATGACGATGCTTGTACCAACAAATGCACCATTCCCCGCTGCGGCGATGGCATCGTGCAGCGCAATGAACAGTGTGACGACGGTAATAAAATGAGTACGGACAATTGTACCAACACGTGCCACCTCCCCGTGTGTGGCGATGGCATTCTCCAGAACGGGGAGCAGTGCGATAACGGCAGAAAAAATTCGGACGCCGTGACCGATGCCTGCCGCACCGATTGCAAGATCGCTCATTGCGGCGATGCGGTGATCGATCAGGGTGAACAGTGCGACGGTGGCGAAAACTGCGCCAGGGATTGCACGACACTTCGCGGTGCGGCGGGCTCTGTCGGATTCACGTTGCCGCCGGGATCCGGTATTGCCGGAATGTTAGGCATGATCGCTATTCTTGCCTACGTATTGCGCAAAACGTACTTACTCTATTACAAGCCCGCGGGCAGCCCCAAGTCGATCGATGAGATTCCACTGAGCGAGATCGAACAGTCCACGTGGTGGCATTCGACGAAGAAGTAAGGCAGGTAAGGAAGGTATGGCAAGTAAGGCAGGTCGTTTTTTTACCTGCCTTACCTTCCTTACCTACAATACGTGCCTTACCTTATCCAACAGCGACGCGCACATACGCCGTCAGCTTCGCATCGCCCAAGTACTTCTCAACCGTCATCGACGGATCTTTGACGAAGGTCTGCGTGAGCAAGGCGTTCTCCTCGCGGAATTTCTTTTCCTTGCCGATCATGATCTTATCGAGCATCGCTTCGGGCTTTCCTTCTTTCAGGAGCTGTTCGCGCCAGATGTCCTTCTCCTTGGCGACTGCGTCATCCGTCACTTCGTCGGCGCGTGCGTAGAGCGGACTCATGGCGGCGGCATGCATCGCGGCATCGCGAGCCTGATCCTTCGTGCCTCCTTCCAGGCCGATAAGCACGCCGATCTTCTGATTGCTGTGGAGATATGTTCCGACCACGGATGCATCGACAACTTTCGCGTCGCCAAGCGTGATGTTCTCACCAAGCTTCTGCACGAGTTCCGGCAGCTGCTGGTCAGCCACTTCTTTTGCAGCGGCTTCACCGCCTTTCAAAAGCGCGGAAACGATCGCATTGCCGGCGGCCTGGAAGTTCTCGTCGCGTGCGACGAAATCGGTTTCGCAGCGCAAAAGCACAACGGCAGCCTTGCCGTTTTCTTCTTGCAGGAAGACCAAGCCTTCGGATTGATCGCGGGCTGCCTTCTTGGCTGCCTGCGCAATACCGCGCTTGCGGAGAATCTCAATCGCCTTTTCCTCGTCGCCGCCTGCTTCTTCCAATGCCTCTTTACAGGCAAGGATCGAAACACCCGTGCGGGCGCGGAGGGAGGAAACGGCGGAGGCAGAAATGGTAGTCATAATTGGGGGAATGGTAATGAGATGATAATAACATAGGTTGCTGCTCCGCGTTATGCGGCAACGGCATCCTTGTTGTGGACCGCTGCATCTTTCTTGTTCTTGCCTTCTCGCAATGAAGTCAGCACGGTGCGAAGAATAATTTCGATGGATTTCACAGCGTCATCGTTGGCGGGTGTGAAGGCGGCGAATTCGTCGGGATTGCTGTTGGAATCGCAGATGCCGAACACCGGAATGCCGAGCTTCTTCGCTTCGAGCACCGCGACGTGATCGCGGACGGCATCGACGACGAACATTGCCTGCGGCAAGCCGTTCATGTGTGCGACACCGGAGAGGGCGCTATCGAGTTTGACCATCTCTTTGCGCAGCTCCGTCTGCTCCTTCTTCGTGTACTTCTCGACTTCGCCCGTCTGGAACGACTTATGCAAATCCAAGTAGTACTGAATGCGGCGCTTGAGCGTGGGCCAGTTGGTGAGGAGTCCCGGAATCCACTTCTTCGTGACGACCGGCTGGTTGAGCAGTTCGCCCATCTCTTCGATGAGCGGGATGCTCTGCTGCTTGGTGGAGACGAACAAGATCGTCTTGCCCTCTGTCTGCAACTTCAAGAGTGCATCGCACATGTGTTCGAGGCATTCGCGCGTCCTCGTGAGATCAAAGATATGGATGCCCTTACGGGTGCCATAGAGGAAGGGTGCCATTTTCGGATTCCATTTCTGGCGCGGGTGGCCAAGGTGGCAGGCGGCTGCAAGCAGCTCCTTCTCGGAAGGGATGGTGGACATGGAATAAAGGAAGAAAAAAGATGAAAATATGCCAAGGAAGGTTCCAGGCTATGCGATGATGGAAATCCTTAGGTCTGCACGGGCCGATGTCATCTCGCTGGGTGCGGAGGATCCTTCGCTGCGCTCAGGACAAGTCCTTTTGCTAGGGGAATGAGGACAAGTCTCTCGCGCGGAAGTCAGGACCGCTGCGATCGATCGGTGTGGTAGGGGATTTATACACAGTTCTGCCGAAGAATGCAAGCGCTGAGCCAACACTGCCCTTGCGCACGATTCGGCGAAATATGTTGCAATAATACTTAGTATGTGCTTAAATAACATTATGCAACATCGGTTGCAGGGATAGGAACTCTTACAGCACAGGATAATGAAATGAGCGTTCGTCTGTTTTGCGTCAACATGCTCGCTTTGATCGTCATCACCGTGATCGCGGTCACGGTCTTTTACATGAATGGCGGCATGATGCCGCCGGCTCCGAAGGAGCAGCAGCCCCAGGTCGACAATTTCTGGGCCAAGGCCCAGCAAAAGAAAGCCGAATACCTGAGCACCCTGCAGCAGCACTCCCAAAATGGGGAGTGGGAACACGTGGCCGAAGTGGCGGCCAAGGCGGAAGAGGAATTTCCCCTCGAATGGCAATTCCCCGCCGAGCTGAGTTTTGCCCTGTGGAAGCTCGGCGACTTCCAGGGTGCCCGTGACGCCCATGTGAGGGCGAGCGGCGGTCGCGTGGAAAACAGGGACTACGTTCTGTGGCTCAAGGAATCCGGGGCCGCAGAACAGATGGAAAAAATGCTGCGCCTGAAGCGAGAATGGGAACGTTCTCGCTAATGTAAGCGCTGTTTGTCGCCCTGAACCCGAATCGTCCGCCATAGGCGGACGCATGAGTGGTTCAGGGCTTTCTTGTGCGTGCAGAAAAAAATTATAAAGTGCACACATGCAACATCGGTTGCAGGGATACGGTCTTTCACAGGGGACAACCATGAAATCGTCAGACCTGCTCGAAGAGATCATCCGCATCGTCTGCTACATCCAAATCGCACTGTACACGTTTTTCCTCTTGCTCATCGTCGGTGTGATCTACGGCATCCTCGTCTGGGTAGACGTACTGCCGGCTCTCTGGGGCATCCTGTGATGGTGCGTGTCGCACACCCTGAACCCGAGCTCCTCCGGAGCGAGTGGTTCAGGGCTTTTTTTATGCGTGCAACTGTTTGATCACCTCATCGATCGGCACTCTGATCTGCTCCAACGTATCGCGATCGCGTATGGTCACCGTATCTTTCGTGCCTTGCGCTTCATCTTCCCCTAATGTGCCAAAATCCACCGTGATGCACTTCGGCGTGCCGATTTCATCCTGGCGGCGATAGCGCTTTCCGATGGAGCCTGTGACATCGAATTCTACCGTAAGGTTGGTCTCGTTCAGAAGTTTCTTGTAGATCTCCTGCGCTTTGGCAACGAGGTGTTCTTTCTTGGACAGAGGGAGAATTGCGACATCGATGGGGGCAACGCCCTGCTTGAATTTCATGACGACGCGCGACTCACCGTTTGCGAGCGTTTCTTCCGTGTAGGCATCAAGAAGAATCGAAAGCGTGATGCGATCGGAGCCGAAGGAAGGTTCCATCACGTGCGGCACCAACTTGCGAGTAGGTTCATCGGGATCGGTGTACTGCAGATCCTGTCCGCTGAATTTCTGATGCTGATTTAAATCGTAATCCGTGCGATAGGCGGCAGCAGCACAGAGTTCGCCCCAGCCCCATGGGAATTTGTATTCGATATCGGTCGTGCCCTTGGAGTAGTGCGAGAGCTCATCCTTCTCGTGATCGCGCAGGCGCAAATTTGCTTCGCTCACGCCGAGTGTTTGCGTAATGAACGCCCAGCTGTCCTTTTTCCATTCCGCAAACACGTCTTCCCATTTGCTGCGCTCAGGATCGAAGAAGTATTCGATTTCCATCTGTTCGAATTCGCGCGTGCGGAACGTGAAGTTGCCCGGCGTGATTTCATTGCGGAAGGCTTTGCCGATCTGCGCGACGCCAAACGGTAAACGCATGCGGGTCGTATCCAAGACATTTTTGAAGTTCACGAAAATTCCCTGCGCGGTTTCCGGGCGGAGATAAATGTCGTTGCCTTCGCCTTCGACCACGCCTTGTTTCGTCTTGAACATCAAGTTGAAGCGCTTCGCCTCGGTCCAGTCGGTTTTGCCGCAAGCGGGGCAGGAGATTTTTTCCGCCATCAGCATGGGTTGCACTTGATCGAGTTTTAGCACTGCCGTCGCTTCAACCCCGAGTTTTTCCTCAAGCAATTTATCGCCGCGGAAACGCTGCTTGCACTGTTTGCAGTCTACAAGCGGGTCAGTAAACGACGACACGTGTCCGCTCGCTTCCCACGTTCTGGGATTCATCAAAATAGCGGCATCGAGTCCCACCATATCCATACGTCCGCGGACGAAGGTTTTCCACCACAGTTGTTTCACGCGGTTCTTCAATTCCACGCCGAGAGGGCCGTAATCCCACGTGTTGGCGAGGCCTCCGTAAATCTCGGAGCCCGGGAACACGAATCCTCTCCGCTTGGAGAGGGACACAATTTGATCTAAAGAAGTGGCTGCCATAGGCCGGAAGGATAGCAGGCGACGATGTGTAAATGAAGCAAGTCCAGTCGGGTTCCCGGGTGGACAGGGTTTTTTCCCGATGCGAAGATGCATGGCATGCAGTCGCTGCTGCACAGCATCCGGCGTGTTCTCTGGGAAAAAGGGCGCGCTCGTTGGTTCTTCGGATGCTTGGCGGTCGGTACCGTGCTGCGTTTTGTCTATTTCTTGGTGACGCCGCACGATGTCAGGGGATACGACACGAATGGGCACATAGAATACATCCAGCATCTTTCGACTCATTTCTCCTTGCCGCACAGCTTGCAAGGATGGGAATTTCATCAACCGCCTCTGTATTATTTTTTGTGCAGCCTGTGGATGCGAGTCGGCCATCTATTTTCATTTTCCGAAGTACACATCTTACGGGATCTTCAGTTTTTTTCGTTTCTGCTTTCGGTCGTCGCGCTCGCGGCGGCGCTCTGGATCGGCAAGATGTTGTGGGGAAAAAAAGAGGAAAGCGAGCAGCTTTTGCTCTACTGGCTGCTTGTCGCCACGGCACCGTCGCTTGTTTTTCATGCGTCGCGTATCTCCAACGACGCGCTGTCTCTTACGCTGTTGATCCTGCTGACGGCATTCGTGATTCGCTGGTGGAAAGATCCGAGTACCAGGAATTGGTATGGCATGTGCCTCGTGTTCGGATGTTCATTGCTTGCCAAAGCGAATGCGCTGTCATTCGTGCCCGTGCTGTTTATATTGTGGTGCGCGCTCAAGCAGTGGAATTGGCGTCAGAAATGTGCGCGTGCGGTGATCGGGGCCGTGATTGTCATGATGATTGCCGGGTGGGTGCCGGCATACCGCTACGTGAAGGAGAATAATACAGACATCTTGCTGAACATCTCGCAAAAACGTTTGAATCACCATCTCGGAGTACGGAATACATTGTCGAATTTCCTGATCTTCAATCCTGTGCAGATCGTACTGCATCCTTTCAATGACCCCTGGCGCGATGAAGATCGACGGCAATACTTCTGGGAGTACTTGTTTAAATCCGCATTCTTCGGAGAGTTCAAGTATCCGAATGCCTATCGCATGCTTGCGACTTCAGTCTTGGTATCCGGCATGATCGGCCTGATATTGGCGGCAATCGGACTGGTTCATGAGACTCGCAAGCGTCTCCGCGCGAATGCGCCGATGCTTCTCATTCTCGTTTGTCCACTTGCAGCATTGCTCGCGTATCGATTGTGGCTGCCGTATTCGGCGAATCAGGATTTCCGGTTCAGCGCGGCGATCATCATCCCACTCTCGTATTTTGCGGTCCAAGGTGCTTTTCTCCTGACGAAGCGTAAGGGCATCTACGCCAAAGAGCTGCTGCTTGCGCTTGCGGTCTTCTCGGCATTGTTCCTCTTAAGTCTCGGCTTCTGATACACTCTCTCACCATGACTCGTCTTCGTTTCTTGTCACGACCCGCCATCGCACTGCCGTTGATTCTCCTGATCGGACTTGCGCTGCGCTTGGCGCTCGCATGGCATCATGGGTATGAATTCGATATCGCGACGAATCAAGGATGGGGAAAGACGGTGGTGCTCAATGGATTGAGTACGTCGTATACCGCGCAAGTTGATAACACGATGATTCCGAACTATCCGCCGTTCTCGCTCATGATCTTCGGAGCGGATGCGTGGGTGTATTATTTGCTGAACCCCAGTTTGGAATTGGGCACGATGTTGTTCCGGTATCTCATTAAATTGCCTGCGATCTTCGCGGATCTTGGTGCGGCGACTGCGCTCTTTTTCCTGTTCCGCAAACTGCGCAGCGCGCGCACGGGATTGTTGGCGGCGCTGATTTTTGTGCTTAATCCCGCGGTGTGGTTCAACTCTGCGGTGTGGGGTCAGACGGATTCAATGTTCTCGCTGTTCGCGTTTCTCGCCGTGCTCGCACTCGTTCGCAAGCAACTCTGGCTCGGCGGGATTCTCGTAGCGCTGACCGTGCTCACTAAAGTGCAGGGCATCATTTTCCTCCCCGTGTTCTTCCTGCTCGCGATCGCGCATCCGAAGCACATGTACAAACCCGTCCTCTCCGGTCTTGCGACAACGCTTCTCATCATGGCCCCCTTTATCTTGATGGGGCATTTCTTCGAAGTGGTGAATGTTTTCACGTCGTCCGTCGGGTTTTATCCGACGCTCGGATCCAATGGTTACAACTTTTGGTGGAGCATGTTCATGGACAGCACGGGGTCGGTGCACGACGAAGATTTCATGATCGGTTTTATCACATATCGTACCGCTGCCCTCACGATGGTCGCCATTTGTTACGCGATCGTGTGCTGGCGATTGTGGCGCGTCTTGCGGACCGTAAAACAGCAAGCGCAGCGCACCGAAGCGGCGATCGTAGCGGCAGGACTCTGTGCGCTTGCGTTCTTCGTCTTCAGCACGCAGATGCATGAGCGATATTTGTTCCCGTTCATCGTCTTCGGTTCCGCCATGGCATTCCTGCGCCGCGGGTATGCGATGCCGTTCGCGCTGCTTTCGGTGTGTTTCTTCTTCAACCTGGCAGGCGTGTTGCCGTATACGCCGGTCGATAAAATCTTCTTCCAGCTCTTCCCGGCGTGGGACGGATTCATCGCATCGCTCACGGTGTTCTGTTGCGTTCTGCTGATCAGCCGTTCGCTTTCCACGAGTTTGAAACCGGCAAAGGCACTTCGGTGGCGTTTGTTCACCCCCTATCCCCAACCCCTTTCCCCCACCCTTCGGCTTGCTCAGGGCAGGCGGGGAGAAAGGGGCTTACGAAAATTATATAAAATTGATAATCATCCGTTTCCCCTCTCCCTGTGGGAGAGGGGTTAGGGGTGAGGGGGAACGATGGCTTAAGCCATACTTACGGTCATCAAAAACCCCGTACACGCCACGACGAATCCCGCGCTGAGCAAGCGCCGTGTCAGTACGCTCTGTTTCCAGATCATCGGCGTGCGTACGGCGTAATACGCAACAAGCGGAATCAGGGGGAGTGAGTACCGGAAATCTTGCGAAGAGCTGTACGGAAACGAAATGCGAAAGACGACGTGCACTGCCAATATCAATAAGAATCCGCCCCACAGCGGAGCAAGTTCCCATCGCCGGCGCACGGCATCATGCCCAATCTCGAGCATCACAAACGGAAGCAGGAGCAGGCTGAACATCAGCATCAACAGCACGTAGGGTTTGGCGGTTTCTCCAAAATGGAATTCACCGGTGAGTGCGGAGCGATACAAATATTCCCAGAAATATTGGCGCTGCGGATCCTGCGAGAACGGATCGTTATACGGTTCACGGAGCAGCGCAGTGGGACGGAAGGAGAGCAATTGCACGGCGTCACGCGCGACGAAGTTGGTGAGTTGCTGATAGTTGCCGACGATCATCTCCTTGCCGTCGTGTGCTTCGCGCAGGCGATAGGCGGGAAGCCATGCGCATACGACGATGATCAGTCCGAGGAATGATGCGATATCCCGCACAAACACCAGCGGCGTGCGATAGCGCTGTACCGCGATGCAGGCGAGGGCGAGCAGTGCGAGGACGATGCTATTGCTCTTGGTGATCATCCCGAGCCCGAGCGTGAGTCCGAGCAGGAGCAACATGCGAAGATCGTGTTTCTGCATCCAGCGGATCAACAACCCGAGCGAGAGAAACGCGAACACTTGATAGAGCACATCGTTGTTCACACGCGGTGCGATGAAGATGAGGCTTGGAAACACTGCGATACAGAGAGACGAAAGCACAAGTGAGATCGGTTCTTTACGCCACGAAAACAGCATGCGACAAATCCAAATTCCAATTAGGAGTGTCACGATGGAGAATGCGGCGGCTTCCCATTGGATCAGTGATGACAATGCAGTTGATCCTTCCTCTATCCCCAGCATATCCGCGAGGCCGGCGGTGAAAAAATAATAGAGCGGCGGATGATAAAATTGCATGTTGTCGGCGGCGGCCGGAATCGTCCAATGGGTCAAAACATGGTTGATATACGCAAGATGGCCGTCGTAATCGTGTCCGCGCACCTCAATCGGGGTGACGAACGTGTACAGAATTCGCAGTACTGAACCCAGTAGGAAGATCGATCCTAATGTGATCATCTGACCGTATCGGTGCAAAAACCGAACGGAGGTTGCTTGATGCTTGGCACGCTTCATGTAAGAGAAGGGAATGAAAACAGTCTACAATGTCATCATGTCTCTCTTAAAGAAACGGGTGGAAAAGCAAGCTGAAAGCAGGCACCATACCGTTCATCCTTTCTCTTTATGAATCTTTCTCTCATTCTTCCTTGCTATAACGAGGAAGCGAACATCACACAGACCGTCGAGGAGACGGCAGCCTGGATGAAATCCAGTGGCACGAAGGGCGAGCTGATTGTGGTTGATGACGGATCCAAAGACCGCTCCCCGAAGATGCTGGACGAATTGCAGAAGAAATTCCCCGGTCTTCTGAAGGTGGTGACGCGTAAAAAAAACGGTGGGTACGGCGTGGCCATCCGCGATGGTTGCGACAGCGCGACGTGCGAGTGGATCGGCTTCATGGATAGCGACGGACAATTCAAGCCGGAGGATTTGGAGAAATTGTTCGCAAAGACCGGTGACTATCCGTTCGTGACCGGACGCCGCGCGCATCGTGCGGATTCCTTTGTGCGCAATACGTTCGGGAAAATTCTCGGTGCGATGAACTTCATCGTGCTGGGCCTTTGGGTACGCGATGTGAACTGCGGGATGAAGATGTTCAAGAAAGAGATCTGGCCGAAGATCCGGCCGGTGCATGGCGTGGAGAAATTGTTCAACACGGAAATGTTTTTGAAGCTGAAGCGACAGGGGATTCCGTGGGCGACGGTGAACGTGCCGCACTACCCGCGCCGCGCCGGAACTCCCACCGGTGGTTCCGTGAAAGTGATCCTGCGCATGTTCAAAGAGTTGTGGGATCTGCGATGGGCGCGTGATTGAGGAATCCGAGGAGTCCGACGATACCGAAGAGGCCGAGGAAAGGACGTCATACAGATTTTCAAGCATCTTTGACCATATTCCTCTGACTCTTCGGACTCCTCGGTTTCTTCGGCATCCTCAAGAGTTTCTCGGTACCACCAGCGGACTATTGCGATCGCAGTGGACGCATTTCATATCCCAGAGCTGCAACAGGTTGCGGCGCTGGAATTGCTCGTCGTTCAGCGGCTCGTAGTAGGTGAAGGCGTGGAAGAACTGGAACCCGATGAAGATCAATGAGCCCAACACGAGCAAGATCGTCGTCTTGCGTTCTTCGTGCAATTTCCACTTTCCGAATTGCTGCAACTCCATGAAGACGAGTGCAAATAAGATGAAGCTGAAGAAGAGTGGCAGGAAGTAGTGGTAGAGATACATTACGCGATCGATGGTACTGACCGCGGCGAGATACGAAACGTAGAATCCAAGGAAGATCAGCATCAGGTTGCGATAGCGCAATTCCTGGCTTGCTCCCGGGAAGAAGAGTGAGCCCACCAAAAGAATGATACTCAGAATGACCCCCAGTAATCCCAGTGCCCAGACCACGGGATTCGGGACCAAATACAAATACTTATAACTGTGTCCGTCCGGGGTTTCCCAGCGATAGTCGATGGTGCGGGCGCCGAGCGGCCAGAAGAACCACGGACTGCCGTTTTCATCTGCTTTGCAGAGATCCAAGCGCGGCACACCCTTCTGGTAGTGGCCCACGAAGTTCAGCGAATCACGCAGCATCACCCGGAACGATGCGGGAGAGCTGGTAGTACCTGCCTTGAGAATCGTTTCGTATTCCGCCGAAGCTTGATAGAGCCCCTGATCGGGCAGACTTGGATTTACCTGTGTGCCGAGTGAAAAATGGGTCTGCCACACGGCTGCGTACACCACGAAGAAAGTGATGCTGGCCCAGCCCGCGAATTTCAAGCCCTTCTTCCAGTCCGGCCACAGCATCCACAGCATTGCGGGCACGAACAGAATGAGGATCAACCCGAAGGCCTTGGTGGCAAGAATGCCGGCGAAACCGGCGCCGAAGAGCAGTGCGGCATTGCGGAATGTTTTCTTGTTGTCTTTCCATTCCCACGCAAGCAGGAACGCGAGGATCGAAAGGGCGCCGAAGAACAGCATCGTCGATTCCAACATCGCGGAACGCGCATGCACCATCAGTGCATTGTCGAAGATATAGAGGAAGCTGAGCAGCATCGCCCATAGTGATCGCCGAGTCAGTAACAGGAAAATGCCGAAGAGCAGCGGCACCGTGAGCCATGCGAAAAGTACCGGGAATAGGCGATAGCCGAGGAAGGAAAATCCTGCGGGCGGATTGGTAGCGTAGTCCGTTCCGATAAATTGATTATCGACGGGATTCATGTTCACCAGTTTTTCGCCAAGAGCGATCACCAATTTTCCGAGCGGGGGATGCGGCTCCATGAAGAACACGCCATTGAGATATTTCTGGGCGCTGGCGATGTGGTAGTTCTCATCCCAGAACAAGTTTGGCGGATTCCAGAAGTTATGGACGACCGTAAAGTACGAGATCGCCATCAGGAACACGCAAGCGAGAAGACTTTCCCGGTTCCAGAGGCGTTTGGTTGGCTCGGAGAGTTGCATGGACGGGAGTGTACAGAGTGTAATTGTGCTTGGACAACTCTAAACAGCCAAACCGTCTACAAAGGTTGCATTTATCATAAAATAGTTGATTTATACTACATTTATTTTAGAATGCCTGGGTTATGGATACGATGGAATTAGCACGCAAATTGGCAGATGCAGAACTTTCTGATCGCAAGGAGTTAGTGAGAGGAATTAATCGTGCGAGAAAATTAACGGAAGATGAAACTATTGCGCAGCGAGTTGGAGAGACATTAGAGCAGTTGAATGAGGCACTTGATGGTGGAAAAGCGAAGAAAGTGAACGCAGCGATTGGTCGCACAAGAACATTGGTACAAAAACTTTTCCCTGTCACTCAAGAAGAAGATGTAAAAGAATTGTCGTGGCCAAAGAAAGTTGCTGCGTGTGAAACGAAGGAAGATTTTTTATGGTTGTTTGCGGAGGAAGGGTTGAGTGAGGAGCAGTGGAGCAATTCAGGATTCTTGCAACGTAATAGATACATGTCTTTATCGCAAGCGCTCTCTTCACATTTTCAAGGTCTCGACAATTTCAAGAGATTCATGGGCCTTGAAGCGAAAATTCCATGGACCGAGCGTGTTACTGCCTGCGAAACACGTGAACAGCTTCTTGCTCTGTTTGCCACAGAAGGCCTCACGGAAGACCAGTGGAGTAATTCAAATTGGCTTGCCGCAAATCGTGCAGGCTTAAGGTCTGCACTACGAAACCGTTTTATTGAGTGGGACAATTTTAAGAGATTCATGGGTCTTGAAAAGAAAATGCCGTTGATCAAAAAAGTCGCGAAAATTCCATGGACCGCGCGTGTTGCCTCCTGCGAAACACGTAAACAGCTTCTTGCGCTATTTGTAGAAGAAGGATTGACGGAAGACCAATGGAGTAATTCCAGATGGCTCGGTGAAAATAAGCCAGGTTTAAAGTCTGCACTGCAAAAGCGTTTTAAAAAAATGGATAATTTCCAAAAATTCATGGGCCTTGAAGCGAAAATTCCATGGACCGAGCGTGTTACTGCCTGCGAAACACGTGAACAGCTTCTTGCTCTGTTTGCACAAGAAGATCTAACGGAGCAGCAATGGAGTAATTCACGTTGGCTCAATAAGAATGGATATAGTGCCTTGCAACAAGCATTAGATAAACGTTTCGATGGATGGGATAACTTCAAAAAATTCATAGGCCTCGAAGTGAAGGATGGGTGGCCACGACGAATAATAAGCTATAAGACTCGCGAAGATTTTCTGAGCCTTTTCGCTGAGGAACAACTTACAGAAGAGCAGTGGAGCGATTCGCAATATTTGAATCTGAATGGGTATTCAGGTTTATGTAGTGCTATTTCAAATAAGTTCGATGGTTGGAGAAATTTTAAGATTTTCATGGATGTAAAATCTCAAAAAGAAGATGAAGAATTCATCCAGATTTCCCATCTTAATCTTGAGCAGGCGATTGCCTTTTTCCGAAATCAGGAAGGCGGTGAAGCAAAGTTGAAAATGTATTTGCAGTTTGCACATTCTCACTTAAGTGAAGATGAAATTAATAAGCTGATTATTAGAAGTTTTAGAGGTCTTTATGGCAATGATGCACAAGATAAGGAAGGGCAGTATTTGCAGTGGCCTGAGATGATCGCTGATCCGACTCTGAAAACAGAGATCCCAGAGCAAACCCAAGAGCCAACTATCACAATCCAAGGCTCAGCCCCCGGTGCGCAGCATGTATTTCTCAGTGGCACCTGGAACCGCAGAGTACGCGTGCAGAATGATGGAACATTTTCTGTGACAATTCCTCTAAAAATCGGAAGTGAAAACGCAGTGAGAATTATGGGAGTTCAAACTGAAGAAAAAACACGAAGCGAACAGTTATGTTTTGAAATAGAACAAACAGGACAGGTAGAAGATATCTCTGCGCTTATTCAATTGTTGGGAGCTCTGGGAGATACGCTGGCAAGGCAGATATCAGTAGATCCAGGCAGGAAAGAATTCTTCGCACAGTGCACGGAAAAACTTCTCATTAAGAAATTTAGTAGATCGTTTAAGGATGGCGAGGTCTATGTGAAGCAGCTTCGCAAAAAAACAAAAAACAAAGTCATTCTCGAAGTGCTTGATCGAGTGTTGAGTAACTTCCAGTGGATTAACAACATGCAATTTCCAAATGTGAAAGAAGGAGAGTTGATGTTCTTCCAAAAATACTGTGTTTATAAAATCCGTGAAGCGATTAATTCTGGAAAGAAGGGCATCAATCTTTGCAGCGATCCTGGGCTTGGAAAAACGCGTACGATTTGGGCGGCATTGGCTGATCAAGAAGTTTCCGTCTTTGCACCGAATACAGTTGTGAGTGCCTGGGAGGAAGAGGCGGAGAAATGTTTGGAAGATCCTGATTTATTGGTGCTTGATGATGGGAGTCATGCAAAGCGAAAGGATGCTCTGCGTTCAGGCACAAACCGTCGCATGGTGACAAATGTGCAATTCCTCCAGCAAACAGGAGACAAAGAGCGTTTCGAACTTGTGAGCGGAGAGCACACGGTTGTCGTGCATGACGAAGCACATAGTCGTAAAAATGAACACAGTGAACAAAGCAAAGGTGCCAAAATGTTGAAACACAAATTTGCAATTAACGTCACAGCGACTCTTGCGCGTAATCCTGTAGAACTGCGACGCATGTTGCACACACTTGATCCGGATAAGGCTGAATTCAGTAGTGACGAAGCATTCCGCAAAGCATTTCCCAGCGATGATTCGAAAGCGCTTACAAGATTGAAGCTCATTCTTGATCAATACACGCTTCGTTTCCGCAAACATGAAGTGATGGAAGAAATTGATCCTAAACTTGCTCTTGAAGAACAGTTGCATCGCCTACCAAAGAAGGAACGTGTGTCACCGGATACCATCGGTTCTTTTGAGATGACAGAAAAACAGGCGGATTCACTCTATGCAATGTTCGTGAATTGGTCTGCTTGGTGTCGTAAGTACGGAAAATATATTCCAAAGGACCAGGTCCATGAAGATGATGGACTGCGGACAAGTGACGGTTTTGCAAAGATGCATGCATATCGTCAGACGATCAACAATCCTGAATTTATTAATGATCGTTCCGGGGAAGATGCAAAGGCATGGCAGATGGAGCGCATTGTTCGCAAGTGTCTTAAAGAAGGCCGAAAGGTGGTCATCTTCTGCAGGTATGAAGCGCAGGCACAGAAATACGCTGAGCGCTTTGCGAAACATCAACCCTCTCTTTACACGGGTCGAACTGCGGGATGCAAAGAGAAACGCATGTATAAAGGTAAAATAATGAGCGCTCTCGATTATGAACGCCACACGTTCCAAGATCTTCCTGAGCGAAAAATTCTGATCTCCACGTATGCAGCTGGTTCAGTTGGTAGTACTTTCACGGCTGGTAAGGCGACGATTTATGATGATCTTCCTGCTGATTGCAAGGAAGATATTCAGGCTGAAGATCGTACGCATCGCATTGATCCGCATCATCAAACACATGCGGCAGTTCAATATTATCAATTGCAAGCTCGTTATCCGAAACGATTCCTCGAGCGCATGAAACAGAAGTGGGTGCGCAAACAAGATGATGGCACCTGGGAGGAATACAAGAGGAAGGGTGAACCGAAACAGGACGATGAATCCCCCTGGATCACTGCCTATGAAGCATTCTTTGAGCAAGGAACATATGATCAAGTGCAAGGCGAGAATCTCCGCAATCAACGCGTAATGTTCCATCTCATCAATGACGGCATTGCAGATGAATCGGCATTGGAGGCTGATGAGAAGAAATTTGAAGGATTAGGGAACGGCAACTAGCTCTACGCGCGGGTTTGAGAGTTATCATGATGATTGGCTGGTGTAGAGACGTGCAAATTGCACGTCTCTACACCGAATATGATCATTGCCCAATACCAATAAATATGCTACAATAATATGATATGTGGTCACTCAGTTCACTGGCTGAATTATCGCTCTGGCAAGCCCTGATCATCCTCGGCGTGCTCCTGCCGTTTGCACTGTTTGATCTCCGCAAGCGTTCTCAAGGAATAAAGACGCACTTGCTTGCAGGATGCATCGCCGGATCGCTGTTGTCGCTTGTCCTCATTCAGATCGGCCGCTGGTTTGGCACTCCGATTGTGGCCCAGAGCCCCTACGCGATGGCGCTTGCGATTCTCCTCTTAATCGGGGGATGGAAAGCATTGTTCGGACCATGGGAAACAGGAACAAAGGCGACAATGCTTGGTGTGTTCATCTTCTGGATCGCGTATTACACGCTCTCGCAGCAATCGCCCGAGATGCGTACGATTCAATTGTACTCAATCGGACTCGCGCTGGTGCCGGCGGCAGTCTGGTGCTTGCTCTTCCTGAAGTATCATGCCGAACGTATCGGGGTGGTATTGCTGATGTTCTTCTCCGGCATGCTGTCGACCGTGCCGATTCTCTTTTACGACTTGCTCGTCCGTCGCGGCGCGGAATTCCAGTTTTTCCTCTTCCGCATCACTCCCGAAAGTTTCAGCCAATCTTCGCATGGATTTGTGACGGGTCAGCTCGCGACGGGCGGCGGTACGCAATCCTTGATCATGACGTCGCTGGTCTCCTTTATGATCGTCGGCATCATTGAAGAAATCAGTAAATTCTGGGCGCTGAGCCATAGCGGCAAGCCGTTATTGCGCAGTATCGATGATGGCATCGAATTGGCGATCATCGTGGCGATCGGGTTCGCCTTTGCAGAGAACATCGTCAATCCCGCGTACTTCGGTGGATTCGTCCGAGACTTTCTGATGAAGAGTCAGCAGCCCGATGTGCTCGGATTCTTCAGTAATATGCTCGGTCGATCTGTACTCACCACGATGGTGCACATTCTCTCCACGGGGATTATGGGCTACGCACTCGGACTTTCCGTATTTGCCGGTCCGTATTTGAGTGAACTGGAGGCGCAACACAAGCCGCACCCGTTGCTTTCGCGTTTGCATGCATGGTTCGGGGTGCGCGAACTGACAGTCTACCGCACCGTGGTATTGACGACGGGTATCGTGCTCGCGATCGTGTTGCACGGCATGTTCAATTTCATGGTCACGCTGCCGGACATGCTTCCTTGGCATCCGCGCACACTGGGCGAATTGACCGGCATGACGGTGCCGCTGATCAGCGCCATCCCGTTGCTGTTGATTCCTGCGATGTTGTATGTGGTTGGAGGATTCTGGCTCCTGACGTCCCTCTGCTTGCGTCGTGAGAACGCGGAAGATCGCGGGCACAGAGTCGCGCAGGAGGTCTTCGTGAGAGATTGATTGCTTTCGCGATGAAGAAAAATGTGAGCGTTTCACTCCTGTGGAGAGTTCCGCCGAAACAGATTGCGTAAAATGAAGAATCATGGTTTTTTCGTGCCATTGAGGTTGTCACGAGTCACGCCCCATCTACAATGGAGCCCTCTTTGCCCACTTCGACTCTTCGTATGATTGCTGTCTTGAAACGCGCGTCAGTCTTCCTGCTCCTGCTCATTCCTTCCGCGGCATTCGCGGCCTCGGTCTCGCAGGTGCTCACCACGCCCGACGATCAAGCGGTGAGCCGCGGGGATTTTTTGCGCGCGAGCATGCAGCTCCTCAAGATGGATACGTCGTGGCGCGGCACGCTTCCGTATAAGCGTCCCGTTCCCACTGCACTCAAGCCATACGTTGGTAAGGCTTATCAAGAAGGCGCACTCAAAACCTTTGGGACGGATCTCGCGCCAGCTCGCAGTATCACGCGCGGAGAGGTGGCGGAAGTGCTCGTGGCACTTCAAAAACTGACGCCGAAGACAACCTCGGCGACATTCACGGATGTTACGGCCGGAAGTGATCGCGAAAAGGCGGTGCGCGTGATGGTCGAGAAAGAATGGATGCACCCGCAACGTGCGAATTTCTTCGGCGCGGAGAGCACGATCAGCGGCCGCGACGCGCGCGTGTTGTTGCAGCGGATTTTTGGGACATCCGCGGATGAGCGTGCGAGTACGGGACAATCCATTACGATTCAATTGCGCGGCGCGCCCGTCTCTTCCGCTTTGCCGAAGCAAGATCTGCTCCAGACGATCTGGCAATTGCTGAATAAGCAGTATCTCTACAGTGAAAAGCTCGATGGGGAAGCGGCTGCGTACAAAGCCGCCCAAGCGTTGGTGCAGAGCTTGAAAGATCCATACACTAGTTTCCTCCCGCCCACGAATGCGCAGGAATTCCGGACGCAATTGGAAGGAGAGGTGACGGGTATCGGTGCGCAGGTGGAATTCAAAGATGAAGTTCTTACGATCGTGTCGCCGCTCCCGGGATCTCCCGCGGAGAAAGCCGGCCTCAAGCCGCTCGATCAAATCATCAAAGTCGATGGCGTCACGCTCACGGGTTTGGACTTCATTGAGTCCGTCGCCAAAGTCCGCGGCCCGAAAGGATCCACCGCGAAACTGACGATCCGCCGCAATGGCGGAGAAGTGGAGATCGAGGTGATCCGCGACACGATCAAGGTGCCGGAGATCGATATCACGTGGCAGGGCACAATTGCCGTCGTGCGTATCGTGCAATTCGGTCAGCGCACGGAAAACGAACTACGTTCTTTGTTGCAGGGTATTCAAGCCAAAAACCCGACCGGACTCATTCTCGATCTCCGCAACAATCCGGGCGGACTCCTGGATGCCGCCGATATTGCGGTCAGCAACTTCCTTCCCAAAGGAAGCACCGTTGCCCGCATCGTCTCCCGCGATGAGGATCAAAAAGAAGTGACCCGCGACGAGCCGACCATTGCGACGTCCGTTCCCATGGTGGTGCTTATCAACAAAGGATCCGCCAGTGCTTCTGAAATCGTGGCGGCGGCATTGCAAGATGCCAAGCGCGCGAAGATCGTCGGGGAGCAATCATTTGGAAAGGGGACCGTGCAACAGGTTGTTGAATTCAAAGACGGATCAAGCTTGAAAATGACGATCGCCGAATGGCTCAGCCCCGCAGGCCGCAAGATTCAGGAAAAAGGCGTGATGCCCGATTTGGTCGTTGCCGCTTCCGAAGGGCGTGATGAACAATTGCTTAAAGCACTCGATATTCTACGCTGAACACTTCCCCCCCCTCTCGTATGCGTCTTTCCATGCTTTCCCAGACTGCCTTGCTCCAACTGATCGCCGAAGATGAAGGGCCGCTTGTTTCCCTGTATCTGCCGCTCGATGCGAATGGAAGTGCAAACGAGCAATTAAAGCGGCTTGAACTCGCGTTGAACGAAGCCGAAGTGCGCCTTGCTACTTTCGGACTTTCTCCGAAAGGCAGCGCGCAGTTCCTTGCGGCCGCCCGCGCGTTTGCGCAGGAGCATTTTACGCTGCCGCAGCAGGAATCCACGCTTGCTTTGCTGCTTTCGCCCTCACGCTTTTTCACGTTCGTGTTGCCCGCGGGCATTCCGTTCATTCTGCAGGTTGGATCGCACTTCTGTATCGCCCCGTTGCTCCCGGCTCTCCGGAAAAACGCGGAGTGTTATGTCCTTGCGGTGAGCAAAAAGCATGCGAGATTGTTGCATCTCCATGCGGAAGGCGTGCATGAAGTCGAAGTGCCCGGAATGCCGCATAGCTTTGAAGACGCGATGGGAAATCTGGAGCATCAGGACAAAGAAGTGCAATCGCACAGCGGCGGGAGCGGTGCGATGTTCCACGGACAAGGCGGCCCCAAAGATCTTGCGAAGGAAGGATTGGATGCGTACATGCACAAAATCGCCAAGGCAGTCGATCATGTGCTCTCCGGACAAAAAGCGCCGCTGTTCTTCGTCGGTATCGAAGAAGAGTTCGGCATGTTCAAAAAATATTCGTCATATCCGCAGATGCAGCAGCAGGTGATTCCCGGCAGGCCCGATGCCATGCAGACAGAAGAGCTGATGGAGAAAGCCGCCGAAGCGATGCAGCCACTCTGGGAAAAAGAAAAAGACGTGGCACTCGAAGTCTATGGACCACTCGCCGGTACGGGCAGGACTTCCACCGATCTCCAGGCGATTTTGGATTTGTCGTATCACGGAAAAGTCGATGGATTGCTCGTGGCCGAGGGTGCAATGCAGTGGGGGAGTATCAGGCCTGATAGCGGCATTGTGGAGCTTCATGCAAAACAGGAAGCCGATGACGGTGATGTAATCGGCCTCGCCGCCATCCATACGTTGCGGCACAAAGGCTGGGTTCGGGCGATTCCACAGGAGAAAATGCCGGAAAAAGCAGTCCTCGCGGCTGTGCTGAGATACTAAACAGGTTCACGCGGAGATTCCGTTGCGAGACAAGTTGCTCACACAACGGTTTCTTCGTATTACATGTTCGAATAAAACTTCTTTTTGCGGTTGGCGACGCGGAAGCCTTCGCGCTTCAGGGCACGGATACGCTCCAAGCGCTTGCTGGGCTTACGCGTGAAAATATTGCGCGCACGCAGCTTTTTGATGAGTCCAGACTTTTGGACCTGCTGCTTGAAGCGCTGCTGCAAGCGGTCGTTGGACTCTTCGCCTTTCTTGATTGCGTAAATAGCCATAGGGTGCGGGTAGCCTACATAGGGAGAATGCGGCTGTAAAGAGCAAATTAGGAAGAGTCCGAGGAGTCCGAAGAAGCCGACGATACCGAAGAGATATCATTATTCCTCGGACTCCTCGGTTTCTTCGGACTCTTCCCTTCAGTCATTTTTTCCCCTAGACTAAACCTCGATATTTTCCGCCGTCTTTCCCTATGGCCGCCGAAGCAAAGTATGGTGCAGAACAGATTCAGGTTCTTGAGGGACTAGAGCCTGTCCGCAAGCGTCCCGGTATGTATATCGGATCCACGGATGTCCGCGGACTCCACCATTTAGTATGGGAAATCGTCGACAACGCGATCGACGAAGCGATGGCGGGGCATGCCAATCAAATTACCGTGACTTTGAATGATGACGGGTCGGTTTCGGTGGAAGATAACGGCCGCGGTATTCCGGTCGACATGCATCCGACTGCGAAAAAATCCGCCCTCGAAGTGGTGCTCACGACTCTCCATGCGGGTGGCAAATTCGGCGGAGAGGGGAGTGGCTATAAGGTATCCGGTGGATTGCACGGCGTGGGTTCTTCGGTGGTGAACGCGCTCAGTGTGAAGATGAAAGCAGAAGTTCACCGGGAAGGAAAAATTCACGTACAGGAATATAAGCGAGGTAAGCCGCAGGCGGACGTGAAGGCGATCGGCAAGACCACGAAGCGCGGCACGATCATCACCTTCATGCCGGATGATGAAATCTTCGATACGCTCGAATTCAGTCTTGAGACGATGCTCACGCGCTTCCGTCAGCAGTGCTATCTCACGCGCGGCATTACGCTCTCGGTGATCGATGCACGCAAGGAACGCCCGGAAGGCGATAAGACGATTCCAAAACTCTACCGTTTCTCGTTCGAAGGCGGCTTGAAGGCATACGTCACGCATTTGAATGAATCGAAGGAGAAGATCGGTTCGCCGATCGCGTTCGAGAAAGATACCCCGGACGGCCAGGTTGAAGTCGCATTGCAATATACGCAGACCTTCCAGGAAAACGTGCTCAGCTTCGCGAACAACATTCATACCATGGAAGGAGGTCATCACCTCACGGGATTCAAGGCGGCGCTCACGCGCACGATCAATGCCTACGCTCGAAACTTCGAACTGCTTAAAGAGAAAGATGAAAACCTGACTGCGGACGATGTTCGCGAAGGGTTGACCGCGGTGATCTCGGTGCGTCTGCGCGAGCCGCAATTCGAAGGACAAACTAAGGCGAAACTTGGGAATGCCGAAATGAAGACCGCGGTGGAAACCGTGGTGAACGAAAAGTTATCGCAATACCTGGAGGAACATCCCGGCGAAGGAAAGGAGATCGTGAATAAGTGTTTGCTTGCCGCACGCGCTCGCATGGCCGCACGCGCTGCTCGCGACAGCGTTATCCGTAAGGGGGCGCTCGAAGGCATGACATTGCCGGGTAAGCTGGCCGACTGTTCCAGCCGCGACCCATCGCAGTGCGAGCTGTACATCGTCGAGGGAGATTCCGCCGGCGGTTCCGCCAAGCAAGGTCGCAACCGCGAGTTCCAGGCGATCTTGCCGCTCAAGGGAAAGATCTTGAATGTGGAACAAGCCCGCCTCGATCGCATGCTTGGCAATACCGAAATCAAAGCACTCATCATTGCCATGGGCATGGGTATCGGCGAAGTAAAAGACATCGGAAAACTGCGCTATCACCGCATCGTCATCATGACCGATGCCGACGTCGATGGTGCGCATATCCGCACGCTCTTGCTGACGTTGTTCTATCGGTATTACCCGGAATTGATCGAGCACGGACATCTCTATATCGCACAACCACCGCTCTTTAAGTTGCAGAAAGGAAAGGATATCCGCTACGCGTTCTCGGATAAGCAGCGAACCGAAGTGTTGCAGGATTGGGGAATCGAGATGAAGGCTGGTGATGTGAATGAGGAGGAATCCGAAGAAGTCGAAGAAACCGAAGAGTCCGAAGAGGTGGCCGATAAAAAGAAAGAAAAGAAGGCTCCGCGTGCGAACATCCAGCGTTATAAGGGTCTTGGTGAAATGAACCCCGATCAGCTCTGGGAAACGACTCTTGATCCGGAAAACCGTTTGATGCTCAAGGTGACGCTCGACGATGCCGAAAGAGCGGACCTTGTCTTCACGACACTCATGGGTCCGGAAGTCGCTCCGCGTCGCAAGTTTATTCAGACGCATGCGAAGACCGTGAATAACTTGGATATCTGATGATTGCTTGACCCCTCATCCCGGCCTTCTCCCTGAGGAAGAAGGTGACTTCCATAAACGCTATCGTGTTGATGAATGAAATGTTTTTATAAATCTTATCATTTCAATAATAGTGCTCCCTTTTCCCCCAGGGAGAAGGGTTGGGGATGAGGGGCGCTCACCGCACATCCTCCAGCGGCACCCAGTCTTTCTTGAGCCAGAATTTCTGAATGTAGGTTTTGGGATAATCGAGAGAACCACGGATCAGTCCCTGCTTAAAACGGCGACCGGACATGTGCGTGCAATTACGCAAGGAAAATCCCGCTTTTCCAAAACGTTGCATGCGTTTTCCGAGTTCCATATCTTCCTGTGCATCGAGCGTCGGATTGAATCCGCCCGTTGCAAGGTACGCCCATCGCCGTGCACCGAAATTGAAGCCGTTCAAGATGAAGTATCCGGCGCACCCCCGTACCATCCATGCGACGGCAACTTGTAGAATATTCATGGTGACATTTTTTACAGGCCCAAAATCCTGAATGAGAGCATTACCCGTAAATGCAACGAAGTGTGGATGCGCCTCAAATAAGCGTATGTATTTTTCAATCCAATCCGGCGGCACGGTTGCATCAGCATCGGTGGAAAGCACGATTCTTCCACGGGCATGGGACCATCCCGTCCTTCGGGCTCGGCCTCTGCCCTTCCGTGATTCGGGAATAATCGTCAGCTTCATGACATGCTGAAACTCTTGTGCAATCTGCACAGTTTTATCTGTCGAGCCATTATCGACGAGAATCACCTCATACTCTTCGTCCGCTGTTTGGCGTGAGAGTGAGGTAAGACAGGCTGCGATGGAGTGTTCTTCGTTGTAGGCCGGGATAATGACGGAGATCATACAATGATGGCTGACGGTCTTAATCCTCGTCCGTGACCGGGAAGTGATCGTTCAGCGTATAGGTATCCAGCTTCTTTTTGCCGATCATCTCGATGATCGTCGGAATGATCTCCGCGAACTTCATCTGCTTCTGCTTGCCCGCCACCATGTCGCGCAGGATCACGGTGCCTTCCCGCACTTCCATCTTGCCGATCAGGAGTGTGTAGCGCGCTTCAAATTTATCGGCCAAACGCATTTGGCTCTTGAGGCTCGCTTCGCCGAGCGCACCGAGCGCGTGCACGCCTTTTTCGCGCAGTTGAGCGATCAAAGTGAGACACGTCTTTTTTGCTTCCGGTCCGAGTTGTGCGACGAAGACATCGATGTTGTCTTTGTTCGGCGCTTGAATGCCCGCTTCCTTCATCTGCCAGATCACGCGTTCCATCCCGAAGGCGCAGCCCACACCCGGAGTCTGATGACCGCCGAGCAGTTCCATGAGGCCGTCGTAACGACCGCCACCACCGACCGCGTTCTGCGCGCCTGTCGACTTGTCCCAATACTCGAACACGGTTTGGTTGTAGTAATCGAGTCCGCGCACGAGCGAGGTATTCGGAACCGATTCGATGCCGAGGGCTTCGAGGTATTCCAGCACGGTTTCGTGATATTTCTTGGCTTCGTCTTCAATGAACTGATCGAGCTTCGGCGCGGACTTCAAGAGAATCTGGGTATCTTCCTCTTTGGAATCGAGAAGACGCAACGGATTGTGTTCGAGGCGCGAGCGATCGAGATCCGGCAGGTGGCGTTCCTTGCCGATGAAGAAATCTTTGAGCGCCTGCGTGAATGCTTTGCGATTCTCGGCGTTGCCGATGTTGTTGATCTGCAACGTGAGGCGATCGGCGATCTTGAGATCCTTGAGAATATTCTGCGCGGTGAAAATCAGCTGTGCGTCGAGGCTCGGATCCTTGAGCCCGATGATTTCGAAATCGAATTGGTGAAACTGACGGAAGCGTCCTTTCTGCGGACGGTCGTGACGGAAGCACGGACCGATCGCGTACAGCTCCACCGGTTGCGGCAATTGCTGCATGCCGTGCTCGATGTACGCGCGGCAAATGCCCGCCGTGAGTTCGGGGCGTAGGGCAAACTCCGCTTCTTCCTCCTGTTTGGCTGCGGCCTTCACCAGATAAAGTTCTTTTTCCACGATGTCCGTGTGCTCACCGATGCCGCGATCGAAAATGCCCCGCGATTCAAAAATAGGCGTATCAATGCGCTTGAAACCCGCCTGACGTGCGCGATGGCGCACGGCCTTCTTGATGTACGTGTGATACTGATGATCCTCGGGGAGGATATCGTGGGTGCCTTTGGGGCTGCGGAACTGCGGTTGAGACATAGAAAACGTGCGAATGTTGATTCAGCTTAGCATTGAGCGCAGAAAGAGGGAAGGGCTCAGGCAAGCCCTTGTATGCATTTTAGACTTCTACGATGGTTTAATTGACTATTTTAGAAAAATATGTATAGTAGTTTTGAAGTTCATTAACAACAGGAGAAGCAAGATGAACGGCACGGTGGTGATCGGAGAGAAAAAGGCCATCCGTCGGATGGTCCGTTCCGCTGTGGAAACCGCCCGTGAGACGGGCAAGATCACGACCGCGAGCACCGCATTCCTCGTAGAATGCGTCGAAGAGTTCGGCCTCAGCCCGGCCGATCTCGATTCGCTGCTCGAGGTGCAGGTTTCCTTCGAGGGCAACATCAAGAAGGCCGTCGAGCTGATGCGCGATCACGATCTCGACGTCGCACAGGTCGTCGGGCTCTTCCGGGTTCGATACGAACTCAAGGAAGAGGAAGGACTCACGGTCTTGTTCAAGTGGCTGATCTTCCTCTCCGAGGCGTTCGCGGAGATCGACTTCGACTCCGAAGCCGCCACCCAGATGATCATGGAGATCCGGTCGGCCGTTCTGCGTGTCTACGACGTGGAGGAGATGAGTACCGACAAGGTGCTCGAGGCCATCTGCGAAGCGGCCGAGTTGCATCGCTGCCACACGATCGAAGGCGCGATCGAGATGCTCGAGCGCTTGGCGGGCGAGGACAAAGACGAGGAGGAGTGGTAACACCGCTTCCTGCTCTGAGCAGGAACCCACCCCTTCACACGAACGTGTGAGGGGGATTTAAAAATGCCCCCACCCTGAGCTTGTCGAAGGGTGGAGGCGGAGAACATGGTTAGAAAGAGTAGTTGTCTCCTTCCAGTTGTTGAATGCATGCGAACCAGTCATCGCGTTCGTCGAGCGGAACGAAGATGAAGGAGGGGAGCGCTTGCCCCGGCACGCACCTGAGACTCAGACCGTCTGCCGTTTTCGAGGCTTCGACCTCTGCCTCTTGTACCTCGAGCCAGCACTGCACGACCGTGAGCGTATCGTGTTCGGTATCGTCCGTAACGATGAACGCCCACTGGTGTTCCACATCCTGTGAAGGAGCGGGGAGGGTGACGATGATGTAGAGGAATGGATAGAACTCCGTGTAGGGTCCCCAGTATTCCTCCAGCGTGCGAAATGCTGCATCCAGCCACGCACGGACTTCCTCGGCGGATGCGTTGCGGGCATCGATACAGAGATAACGCTCCTGATATTTCGTGTGACGCTTGCGTTGCTCTTGAGCGATCTTTAAGAGATCGTCCTTCATCGTGAGAGCTAGAAGGCCAGGGGTATTCGCCATTGAAACTCCTGCGTTTGGTGATGGTGTGAAGGTTGCTCACAGCGCGAGTGCTGCCGGGGTATTATTTATTGTTATGGCAAGTATGTCAAAAAACCTCACACCCATCGCGTCGGAGCGGTATCACCAAGATGCCAAGATGTATTGCAGCTTAAACCTCAGAAGCACGTTTACCGCGAAGATAGATGGGGCGAGCGACGGGACTCGAACCCGCGACCCTCAGGACCACAACCTGATGCTCTAACCAAACTGAGCTACGCTCGCCATGCGAAAACGTGGTTTGCCGATGCCCAATCCTACCATCTTTTGCCTGTTGCTCAACTCAAAACGCTTACGCCTTCGGAGGCTCGTTGTTTGGCGGATTCAGGCTTTCTGCGCGGATAAAGGCGATTGGTTCCTCTACAGCAGGTTTCTCCTCGGGGATAGGTGTTGCTGGAGTGATGGGTGCCTGAGGAGGCACAGGGGTGACAGGAGTAACAGGAGGCACAGGAGTGCTGGCCATGTCGTTCGCGAACGACATAGCAGGCTTCGGCTGTGGAGCAGGTGCAGGTGCAGGCGCAGGAGTGGGTTTCGGTTGCTGCACTTGCCGCTGCTGGTTTTGCTGGTTATCACGTGGTTGCTGCGGCCGAGGTTGGCGCTGCTGTTGCTGCCGTGGTGGGTTCTGCGGATTGTTCGGGCGTGGTTGCTGTTGAGGAGCTGGCTTGGGCTGCTGCGGAGCGGGAGTAGGAGATGACGGCGTAGGGGGGACAGGAGTGACAGGGGGCGCAGGAGTGGGCTTTGGTGCTTCCTGTGGACCAGGAGGAGTTGCTGGTTTTGGCGCAGGTGCTGGAGTAGGAGTGGGTGCCGGAGGAACCGACGTCGCGGCAGGAATCACAGGTTCAGGTGTAGAAACCGGAGCGGGCTTGAGCCAGTCCGGAAGTTCTTCCTGTGGAATGACAGGCTTCGGCGTTTCAACAGCAGAAGCCGGCATGGTTTGCGCTGCTTTCAGCCAATCGGGAACGACGGCATCCGCAGGAGGTGTTGCGGCCACAGAGGTGGCGGCGACGACCGGAGCGGACGGCGCGGCAGGCGAAGCCGGAGGTGTACTGGTTTCTGGCTTTGGTGCCGGAGGAGCGGGAGGCGTGACGATAGGCTTCGGAGCAGGTGAGGGCGCTGGAGCAGGAGTCGGTGCTGGCGCGGGTGGAGGAGCAGGAGTGGGATTTGGTTTGGGCACAGAAGGGACAGGGGTGACAGGCGGCACAGGAGTAGCTGATGCCGTGACAGTTTCTCCCTTCAATCCTTTCTTCAGCCAGTCCGGCGCTTTCTCTGTATTGATAACAGGCTCGCTTGGAATCGCTGGTTCTTTCGCGGCTTCCTTCTCCTTCTCTGCCAGTTTTTTTTGTGTTTCACTTGCACCTTCATCAGTAGTCTTCGGCTTCGCTTCCGAGGCAACCGGCGTCGGTGGAGCGGATGGAATCACGACCGTGGGAATCGCGAGCGGAGCGGCTGCTGCGGATGTCACAGCTTTTCCTTGCTCCTTTTTCATAATGTTCTCTTCCATGCGCGCAAGGTGTCCTTCGAGTGAACTTCCTTTGCGTAGTCTTGAGAGCAGGAAAATCAAGCCGAGACCAAGGCCTACCGATACAAGGAGAATCACGAGGCCTATGAAGATCGACCAGAGCGACAAGCCGAACGGCAGGAAGCCACCCGAAGATTCGCCGTCTGAAGAGGGTGCCGAAGATGCTCCTGCGCTCGACGCACTCGCAGTCGCTGTGGAAGGAGGAATCATCACCTGGGCCGCGCCTTGGCCGATTTCTCTTCCGTTTGCAAGATAGGTAATGCGCACCGTCACGGTGTACATCTGCCCTTCGGTGAACGTGTGTTCCGGGCGTGTTTCCAAACTTTCTTGCCCGTCTCCGAATGACCACTGATACAGGATCGCAGATTCGGCCGGGAATCCTTCATCAAGTATTGCGGAAAATTTCAGCGTACTCCCCGTGCCTTTTTCTGCGGCGATCTTCACGGTGCTCGCCAGCATATTGTGTACTTTCGCATACTCGAACGAGGCGACGTGTATCGTCTGGGTGCTGTCGCCGCCGCGAATCACGACCATGTGGGCATTTTCCGCGCTGTCTGCCAGCCACAGATAGAGCGGCGTGGCCGATGTAACGAAGAACGAATCGGCGGCATCGGCGTCATCCGAAGGGTTGCCGTTGCCATTCGTATCGCGTTCCGCATTACTGTCGATCGACAAGGGGCGTACGGAGGCGTCAAGGGGAAGCAGTTGTACGAGCTGCGAATCTTTCGACAAGCTGACTGTGCCATCCGGCTGCAATGCGGGATTGGTGGTAACGAGTGATGCGCCGGAGCCCGGATAGGCGGGAATCGACGAGGAGGCGTCGGCCTCACGAGGCCTCACCTCAAAATGGAACGTGCGCTGCAGATGTACCGATCCTTCCGAAGCGCTGATATCCCCGAAAAGCGTGTAGCGGCCCGGTTCGATGGGGCGATACCGGAAGATCGCGTCGGTTCCTCCCTGTAAAAATTGTTCGGGCTGACCGGCGACGGCATCTTTCAGCAGGATCCATCCGTAGTTCGGGGAGCTGATTGTCGTCAGTGGCAGAATTTCGATAATCTCTCCCGCAAGAATCATCCGCTCTTCCGAAGCGATATCAGGTGCCTGCGCGATACCTGTCTGCACCACTGCGCAGAACAGAGCAAGACTGAGGCCGAGAGAGGTTTTCCACTTCATCATGCGACGAATGAGGCGAGGTAAACGGTGACGAGTCCTACGATCACGCGGGCGAACAGGATAATGGCAAGGCCGGCAAGCGTGTAGTAAATAGTCTTCTTCGCTTTGCCCATGGCTTCTTCCTCACCTTGAGAAATGATCAATTGGATGGCGGAAATGATAATGACAATCACCGCGGCGAGCGCCATAAAGTTCAGGACGCCGATAATGATATTGAGGATCACGGCGCGCACGTTCGTATTCTGAGAGATGCCCTGCAATCCTCTCGCGTGGTCTACGCCCCCCTGCAAGCCGCCTCCGTTGAAAATTTGTCCGACTGCGTTCGCAAGCGGGACAAGGAACGAGATGGCCGCCGCGCCGACGCGTACTGTCCATCGTTGTGCGCATTGGGATGAGCGAGTCATGAGAGTGTGGGTATTTCTCCTCATTGTAGCACAAACGCTGCTAAAACGCTACTCTATCACCCATGCTGCCCTCTCCTCGCGCGCTCCTGGAAACGGCCGGTGTGCCGGCATTATGGGTCTCTGATTTGCTTAATATCCAGTATATAACCGGTTTAACACTATCAGCAGGATGCGTATTGGTAACAGCACGTCAATACACGCTATTTGTCGATGATCGGTATCTGGAAGGTGCGATGCGATCGGTGCGGGATGGCGTGCATGTTCGTCCCTTGGCGGAAGCGGAGCGGGTACTCAAGAAGAATCCCATTTGTGGTTTTGAAGAAGAGCATGTGACCCTTGCGCAGTTGCGTTCCTGGAAAACCAAATTCGATGATACGAAATGGGTGCGCACGAACGGTGTAATCGAACAATATCGTCGGGAAAAGGATGAAACGGAATTGCGCCTCATCAAGCGCGCACATCGGATCACGCAAGAGATGTTGCGCCGCGTCCCGGCCGCATTGCGCAGCGGCATCACCGAGCGGGGATTGGCGTGGAAATTGGAAACATGGGCGCATGAATTGGGGGCCGACGGTCTTGCATTCCCTGCGATCGTCGCATTCGGAAGCCATACAAGCCGTCCGCATCACACACCAACAACACGTGCGTTACACAAAGGACACATCGTGCAGATCGATGTCGGTGCAAAAGTAAAAGGCTACTGTGCTGATCGCAGTGATGTGTATTTCACCGCCGATCCTACTCCTGCCGAAGCGAATGCGTTGCGCGCCGTAAAAGAAGCACTGACCGCGGTGCTCGATGCGGTGAAGCCCGGAGTGACGAATCATCAACTCGATGCATTGGCGCGTGAAACGATGGCGAAGTACGGCATTGCGGAGGAGCATATTCTGCCGCACGCGCTCGGGCACGGCGTGGGTCTCGACGTGCACGAAGGCATAATTCTTTCTTCACGACGTGCGAAAGAGGCAGTGCTGAAGCACGAAGTATTGGCAATTGAGCCCGCAATATACATTCCTGGCAAGTTTGGGATCAGATTGGAGGAAATGGTGGTTGTTTCGTGAGGATATCGAAGAAACCGAGGAGTCCGACGAGTCCGAAGAATGTGGATATTTCCTCGGCTTCCTCGGACTCTTCCCGTTATGTCATCTTTTTCTAACAAACCAACATAAAACATCAATTCCACCTCGTGTCACCCCCTCCTGCGGGAATGCAAAACCATTTTCTGATATACTCATTCGATTTGTTTCATACACACACTCACATGAAATCCGTGCTGTCCTCCCTTGCTCTTGTATCCCTCATCGCGGGTATCGTTCCGACTGCGATCGCCGCCGATGACGATACACAGCCGTACGAGCAGGACTTCGTGATCACGGCCTATTACTCTCCGTTGCCCGGCCAGTGTTGCTATGTGAAAGGAGGAGAAGTCGCCGATAAAATCTTAAACGGTAACGGCACCAACGGCGCGGACGGAACGGAAGTGAAGCCGGGCATGCTGGCTGCCCCTTCAAGCTATAAATTTGGGACACGTATTGTGTTGCCGGGTATCGGTATTGGCACAGTGCATGATCGCGGCGGTGCGATTATTGAAAATGGCGCCACGCATCGCTTGGATGTGTGGGCCGGTCACGGTGAAGAGGGTCTTGCTCGCGCGCTCGCCTTCGGGGTGCAGCGCGTTCGCGGCACGGTCTATCCCAAAGGTTCCCAGCAACCTGCGGAACGCTTGGTGCTAGAAGAACTTCCCGCCCCCTTTGAGCGTCTTAAGCCCTTCGTGGCCGTGGAAGGATTGATGGATCTTCATGTGAAATTCGGGGATAGCGGACTCTCCGCAGCGATGTTGCAGGATACGCTTAAAACACTCGGTTACTTTGATGCGACCGTGAATGGAAATTTCGGCGATATCACGCGCAATGCGCTCCAGGCGTTCTTGAAAGACATGCACCTGGATGCATCGCCGGATGCGCTCACGGTGGAAATCGCGGCCTACCTTTTGGCGGCACTGACGCAGCAGGAAGCATCTCCCGATCTGCCGATGGTGAATCCGCAGAGTCCCGCAAAAGATATTCAGAGCGCCCAGCGCTTGCTGCGCTATCTTGGCTTCTACCGCGGCCGCACGAATGGTGTGTACGATGAAAAACTGTTTGATTCCATTCTGGCATTCCAGCAGAGCCGCCAGTTGGTCGGGCAGAAAGATTCTCCGGGTGCCGGACGCATCGGACCGGTTACCAAGCGCACGCTGACAGGGGAGTGGAAGCGCCTGGCCATCGCCCGCGTTGCCTCGCAGTTGATGCTCAAGCGCGAGATTCATCTTGCTCTGAAGGAGAGGGGATTGCTGCTCTCCGCGTTCTTGCAGGAAGGGTACAGCGGCAACCAAGTGCGCACGCTCCAGCAGTTGCTGGCAGATCGCGGTTTCTTTCCGGCTGAAAAGATCAACGGAAACTTCGGCGCGCTCACCAAGCAGTCCGTCGCCAAATATCAGTTGGCAGCAGGCCTCATTAAATCTCTGAACGATGTATCCGCCGGAAACGTGGGGCCGATGACCATGCGGACCCTGCGCCAGGAAACGATCACGGAGAAATATCGTCTCGTCCGCGGCTTTGGGTGGGAGGCGCTGTAAGCGTTATGCTGCCTTCCCTTTCTTCTGCACGGACAGACGCTTGATGTTGTCGTAGGGAACATTGCGTTGCATCGCAACAGTGCGACTGCCCTTATCAACGTAGCGCACAAGAGTGGCAGTTCTCTCTACGTCATTTTTGTGCACAACGTACCAGACACCTTCTTGGCCTAGGATCTTCATATCTGCAAGGCGCATGGCGGCAAGATTATCTTTTTCAAGTTCCTCCTGCCATTTTGCTTTCAGAGAATCGTATTCCGCTCCTCGCTGATCCTCAGGGAAATCTTTTTCCGCCTTGGGGACGTCATAGTAATAGGCGTTCCGCAATCCCTTTTCATTGGTCGCAACGACAAGATAGCGGATCTGATTCGCTGGTTGCTTGTCGGCGAGGCCGAGCACAATCATTTTTTTCAGCTCATGCGCCTTGTTGATCCCTCGAAGGGCATTGAAGTGATAGTGCTCATCATGCTTCCAGTCGCTGCTGCCCGATATCAACTTGGCAATCATGAGATAATCGCCGGTGAGTTCCGATGCGCTCTTCACCTGCTTGAGAATTTTCTTGGAAAACTGAACGCGCAACTCGTTGAAGTCAGGACCAAAATTGATGGCACCGCCAATATATTCTGCAAAAAACGTGAGAGTACGGGCAGCTACGGAACTATCTTGAGAGAGAAGCTCCGACATCATGTCTTTCAAGAGTTTTTTCGCAACGTCGCTCTTCCACTTTGCAATGGCCATTCGTTCTCGCACGGGAATAATCGCGATATCAGGTTTCTTGATGAATTCTTGCAGCAAGAAATTCAGGCGATCTTTTACATTATCATCCGTTGCATGTTCCACATCAGCCAATGGATCTCCGGGATAATATTCAGCACCTGTTGCAGGTTCTTCTGGAAGTGGAGTCGTGGACCGCAGTGTATACGGCGAGCGAGAAACCCAAGCGCTCCATGTCGGATTCAGTGTATAGCGAGCAAGGAAGAGAGCCTCGGCTTTCCATGTCAACTCCGTATCGTGCGGAGCACGCTTTGAGGCTTCGTAGAAAAATACATGCAACGGCGCAAGTTCAAGCGCGAGCTTTTGGTCTTCTTCCTTTTTATTGGGGTGGCCGTGATGCTTGTGCGCGAAATAATCGAGTACGCGCGATTTATCATGATGCTTAATGTTCGGAAGCATCTTTGCATACAGTGCATTCTTTTCTTCCCACAATTTTCCTTCGAGTGCAGTGTATTGCTTCTTTTCTTCGCCGGGATACA
>CAYUWH010000012.1:0-39903 GCA_964448615.1 uncultured Candidatus Peribacteria bacterium | reverse complement strand
ACCCGCTCCACCTTAGGCATGTTCCCAATCACGCCCTCAACCATCGCGATCATCATCCTTGGGCTCTTTGTGCTCGTATTATTCTTCTTGCAATTGAGGTACCCCAAAAATACGAAGGGCTTTTACATTGGCAGAGGACTCTCTATGACAGGCACAAAAAAGAATGGATAGCGCTTTGCCTTGCACCCTTTCTAATTATGCTCCTCATAGGAGCAGTTTTATTGGTCGTTCATCTTTTTGGAATTCCAATTTAGGAGAACAAGGCTTCCTTTCAAATACGTCAGTTGTAATTACATCCAGTAATCCGCTCCAATAAAATCATGGCTTATTCGAGCCATCAATTTTTGTACGGATAAGCGGAAATACAACTGGAAAGCCACAATCTCAGATAAGATGCTCAGAATTATTGCAACGCCGCAACCGAGAAGGTGACTCTGAATGGCACACACCAGATCACCACACTCTTATAGGCACTTAGATCGGTTCCAGTCGGAATTTCGTAGTTCTGATCCCCCTTATTGCCTTTCAATTTGCCAAGATCTAGGTAGCCAGAATCCACATTGCCGTCAGCGCTGCGAACAAGATACACACTCAGAGCGGGACCGTTTGTGACGGCGAAGTTCTCAAAACGAAGAATGCGTTTCCCATCCGGAAGACCGTACACCGTCGCCGTGCCGGATCCTCGATGGAAGTTGTCCGCATCACGGAACGTGCCGCGTACCTCCGCTGCGGGCTGCGAATCCATCGGCTCATCCACGACCGCATCGGTCATCTTTTGACTGAGGTCTTCCATCATCATCTTCTTTTCCATGCGCTCTGTTTCTGGCATTGCCTCTACTTCCTCCTGTGTCAGTGATTCCATCTGCTCAATCTCCATCCGTTCATCTTCTGTAAGCCCCATTGTGGAGGACGGCAGATCCTCATCTACGATGGTATCGAAAAAGAGCGGGGAGGCGAGATACCATACGATTCCAGCAGCGATCATAGCCACAATACCGATAATGAGAGTTTTCTTGCTCATGCGTTGTGCTCGGCATTGTCTTCCCGAAACGAGCAAAATGCAACATGCAGCCGATAACTCCTCGCCCTTGCATCAGATCAAACGTTTCTTGCGAGCTGATGGTCAAGAGTGGTGGTTATGAGAAGCGGACACGGTCTTCAAGCTGAGAGCATCATGATGGTCGTCATAATTTCCAGTAATCCGCTCCAATAAAATCATGGCTTATTCGAGCCATCAATTTTTGTACTATAAGCGGAAATACAACTGGCAACAACTCTGATACGATACGCCCATGAGAAAATTGATCATGTGGAACGTCATGACGCTCGACGGATACTTCGAGGGCGAGAAGAGTTGGGATCTGTCCTTTCATGAACTCATTTGGGGTAAGGAGATGGAACAGTTCGGCATCGAGCAATTACAGTCCGCCGATATGCTGGTATTCGGCAAAACGACATACGAAGGCATGGCTGCGTACTGGCAGACTGCAAAAGATGAAGGTGAAACAACAGAATATATGAATAGCATCGCAAAAATCGTCTGTTCTTCGACCCTTCCAAAAGCCGACTGGAACAACTCGACAATCGTGCGAGATGCGGCGACGGAGATTCCCAAACTGAAGGAGCGAGGGGAGAAAAATATGTTCGTATTCGGCAGCGGGAAGTTGTCGGAAACCCTCATGAAAGAGCGACTCTTCGACGAGTACCGACTGCTCATTGCACCGGTCTTCCTCGGCAAAGGGAAGAAGCTCTTTCCCCAAGGACTTCCGTACCAGAAGCTTACCCTTCTTGAGTCGCGCCCACTGGCCACCGGCGGTATTATCCTTCGCTATGCTCCGGCGGACACAAGCGCCTAGTGAGGCACACCAGAATTTTGATAGATTCCAGTAGCCCGCTCCACCCGGCTTCGTCCTTCGGGGCTACACCGAGGTTTCGCGAATATGTGGTTATTTACCAACCACTGTCTTGAAGCCGGCCATCGCGAAGCGTTTCATGTCGAATGGCATATCTTGCTCTTTGCCTTTGTACTTTTTATCGAAGTACGCCATCACTTTTTTATTCACAGCATCACGCTGTTTACGGTTCTTGTAGACGATATAGGAAAAGAACACCACTTCATCATCTTTTGCTTTTGCCATTTTTGCGAACGTGAATGCCACATGTGGTGGGGTGGCATCATCGATCATGCATTCCTTGTAATCGATGGCACCGAACTTTGTCCATGTTTTGTAGCCTTCGGTAGCCATTTTTTTGTATGCCTTCATCTTGCTCTTAGGAATACACAGTACGAATCCATCAACGTAGGACATAGCGATTGGGGGGAATAACGAAGAAATAGTACACCTTCGGAAACCTATTGGAAAAACTCGATCAATAATCACGAAGATAGAAAATCAACTCTTCTTTATTCCAAATCCGCATTCTCTTGACTTTCTCTTGAGAAAAATTTAAAAAGTCCATGGTCGCTTTTTCCTCAACACAGTAAGGGGTGAGGCATGTTTACCGTCTTGGGATGCATCGGCGCGTTGATCGCCTTCTGCTGGGGCTACTCCATCTTCAACGGCGCGCGGTGGAAGCAATTGTCCGCTCACGAGCAAGCAAAGAAGGACGCGGAAGCGGGCCTGGAACAAAACTTCACCCGTGAGAATTACGAGCTGCTGCAAGGCACAAACAAGCAGCTGCAGACGTGCGAGAGCGGGATGCTCGTGCAACTCCTGGCAGTGACGATCCTGTTCTCTGTTTCTCTCGGACTCATGCTGCCGGTGCTCATGAGCAAGTGAGTGAAGGAAAAGACTCGGGGCAGGCATCAGCCTGCCCTTTTTTCGTAGTGTGTACCTCCAAATTGCCATCGAATACATGAGATTTTCTCCTGCTTCCTACTAGCCAGTGTCGTGGCATCAGCCTATCATGAATGTCCTATCCGTCTCTTCTCTGCGTATGTCCGCCGCCCCACTCGTCACCGTCGAAACCACCGTCAATGCACCCGCAGAAAAAGTGTGGCAGTGTTGGACAACCCCAGAATGTATCATGCAATGGAACAGCGCATCGGATGATTGGCACACGCCTCGCGCCACGATGGACCTAAGAGAAGGCGGCAAATTTAGCTCCAGAATGGAAGCGAGAGACGGCAGCGTCGGATTTGATTTTGAGGGAACCTTTACGAACGTAATCCCGAATGAACTATTGGAATACGCGATGGGAGATGAGCGCACGGTTTCTGTGACGTTTGAGGAACAGGATGGCAAGACGCTCGTGACGGAAACCTTCACAGCAGAAAACGAGAATCCGATTGAAATGCAGAAGCAGGGTTGGCAGGCGATCTTGGATAATTTCAAGAAGCACGCGGAGTCGCATGCATAAGGCGCGACAGAGCTAGGGGTTCACTCTTCTCTGATCACCTTTCCACCTTTTTTGCGCGCCCTGCGCTCCCCCACTTTTTCCAGATAGTGACTGAACGGGGTAAGCACCGTCATCGCAATGACGGCACCAAGTAGCGCCGCGACAGCGATTCTGCCGAATAAAGAAAGCGCTTCAAGATGCATGCTTGGTGTACGACGGGCGAATACAACGGATATTACTGGAAGAGCTTTGACGCCCGGAGAATTTGTCCTTAGGATGCACCGCTGCTCTTTGCGCCATAGGCAGTACAACCATTCGCACCGTGCGAATGGCCGATCACTCTCACACAATGATGAAGAAAGGGTCTTACGATGCACAAGGTGCATACGCTCCTGTTCGCTCTGGTATTCGCACTCTGCGTGTCCGGTCTCTGCACGGCAGAGGAAACTCCTCAGACAACGCTCAAGGAAACCGAAGAGTTCGTGGCGAAGACGCCCGAGGTCAAGGCATGGGCCGAGAAAACAGCTCAGCATCTGCGACAGGAAGTCACCAAGCTTGCCAAGGGTGTAGAAGGCATCACGGATGAAAACGCCTTCCGGCTCCCGAACGAAATCAAGGAGAACAAGAAAATTGATGCCAAGGAATGGCAAGCGCGCAAGCGGCAAGCGGTCATGGATATCGCGGCATATGCACAGAACACGGACCGTCATCTGCTTGCAATTCTCGCTGCGGCGGGCCTGAAAGATTCAGAGATCATGCAGAAGCGCATCCTGAATACGCCCGCAATATCATTCTTCCTCTTCGAGAAGCACGGCGGCCAGAACGCGGCAACCACTTCCATCGACAAGTCGCAGATGAAGGACGGATTCCTGACGGTGCAGGCGCTCAAGACGGGCTTCGGCACCTTGGCATTCCGTCCGAAAACGACAGCCCACACGATCGACCACGAACTTGTGCATCTCTTGCTGCAAGGATGGGATAATGAGCTGAACGACGAACAACTCCCTCTTCCTGAAAGCATCGGGGACAAACCGATGTGGAAATACAAGCCGTTCAAGCGGGTGCGTGGCGGCGATCTGTTGGCGGAAGGTTTCGCGGAACTCACGACACAACGGGCGCTTGCGCTCATCGGCGACCTGCCGGTCGGAACCACGTACATCAATCAGGTCGGATCGACCGCCATCATGTGCGACATCGATCAGACCGCGCTAAACGAGTGGTTCACAGGCAAGCTCACGAACAAGGAATTCTCCGAGCGCTTCCAAGCGAAATTGAAGCAAAAGCTGCTCACAAACAAGAACATAACCGATGCGATGGCCGAACGCGGAGCAGCCATCCTCACCAACTACGCTCTGGACGGATCGAACCCCACACAAGGAGTGATGGGCCGTGTGACGGATCCGGCTCTTACGCTGAATTCGTTTATGGGAACACTCCGGTCAAACGGCGTGGATGACCTCAGCATCCTCCGTGCACAGTTACCCCTTCATGTTCAGCCCAAATTCCCGGTTCTCGGCGTAAAGGAAATGCCGAAATAGTACTGTACTGCTAGCGCAAAGAGCACGGAGGCCGATTCAATCGGCCTCCATCTTTGTTCTATCACGAAAAAAAGGTACTTTGTGGCAATGACCCGTAAAGAAATCGCCATCGACTTCCTCCGCATGACCACCTCCGGCTCTGTGCGCGAAGCCTATGAGAAATACGTGCATCCGAACTTCACGCACCACAATGCCTACTTCCCGAGCGACCGGGAATCATTGTTAAAAGGAATGGAAGAGAGCGCAGAGAATTTGCCGGACAAAGACTACAAAACACTGCGCGTATTGGAAGATGGAGATCTTGTCGCCATACATGGCCGCATTATCTTATCCAAAAATATGCCCGAGATGGCAGTGGTGCATATCCTGCGCTTTGAAGGAGACTTGATCATTGAGGAATGGGAAGCGGCGCAACAAGTGCCGGAGGATATGGCGAATGAGCGAGGAATGTTTTGAGACAAAAAATCCAGAAGGCTCACAACGCTCCCAAATCCAACTCTTCGCTCATCGAAATCTGTGAAACGAATTCATGATCATGGCTTACCAGGATCATGCCCCCTTCATATTCATTCAGCGCCTGGGCGATGACGGGAAGATGGCGGAAGTTGATGTGATTGGTCGGTTCATCAAGAATCAAAAGGGTCGGCTTCTGCAGAAGAAAACGCGCGAAGCAGAGCAATCCTTTCTGGCCTTCGGAGAGCGACCCGACTTTGTTCTGCACTTTTTCTCCCGGTAACAGGAAACGCGCAGCAGTCGCATAGACAAGCTGATTGTTCGGCACTTCCATGGCATCCGCCAACGTTTCATAAACCGTCTTCTCCATCGGCAATCCGGAGAAATCCTGACGGTAATAGCCCACGTTCACTCCAGGCGTGATAATAGCCCCCTTCTCTTTGCCCGTCGCCATCGCCTCCAACAGCGAACTCTTCCCGATGCCGTTCGGACCCGTAATCAAAACGCGATGCCGTTTGCGCACGGTGACCTGCACATTCTTTTTTACCGGCTTGTGATCCTTCATCACCGTTACCGACGTGATTTCCACGAGAGGCTTACTCCACTCGGTGATGCCGATCTCGAACGGAGGAATGGTTTTATCTTCCTGACGGACATCGACTTTATTCTCCTCGGCTTCGGCAACCGCCTCGCGCATTTTGCTCGCAAGTTTGCGCATCTTTCCCCCCTTATGGGAGAAGAAGTTGATCTTCTCTTTCTGGTCGATGATGTCTTTTTCCATGCGCGCATTCTGACGTTGCTCGCGCTCGATCTGCGCCTGGATCTGCTCCACCACGTCAAAGTAATCCCCGACGTACTGCTGCACTTTGTGCGTGAAGTTATCGAGGTGCAGCACGCCATGCGTGAAGCTGTTCAAGAATGCCGAGTCGTGAGAAATCACGATGCAAGTTTTATCGTACTCGATGAGGAATTGCGTGAGATGATCGATGCCCTGGGCATCCAAGTTGTTGGTCGGTTCATCGAGCAGCAAGATATCGGGCTCTTGAATGAGGGCAAACGCGAGGAGCAAACGGGCCTTCTGTCCTCCAGAGAAGGCCGAGATTTTTTTATCGTGGGGCGCCTTGAGATGCACCGCATCCAGCACGCGCGTGATGTGGCGTTCAAGATCGTATTTCTTCTCCGTGAATGCACCCTCGAAAAATTCAAAAACGGTCTTGTCCATATCCTGATGGGCCACCACCTGCTTGGCGATGCCGATCGTCGTTCCCCGCTTCGCGTGAATCTCACCGTCGGTCGGTTTGATTTCCCGCATGATCAGCTTGAAGATCGTGCTCTTGCCCGCCCCATTCTGCCCCACGATCGTCAGCTTGGCATTCTCGCGGACCGAAAAACTGGCCTCTTCAAGAATGGGCTTTTTATGGTCGTAATGAAACGACACGTCCTGAAACCGCAAGATGACTTCTCCGTGCTCCATTGAAAGGGGGAAGGAATGTGAGTTGCGCCAGTGTAAGGCAAAAGACAAGCCCTGAATAGGGCCTGCCTTAAGGAAAAACCCTTACATTTTAGCAACGTGCTCGGCCAAGCGGGAAATCGTCTGATTTCCACCCTCGATCGCGCCGTATTCTCGTACCACATGATCTTTTGCCTCGCGCGTCGGGAAGACGGAGCGCATCGTAATCTTCGTTTTTCCCCCCAAATCCTCGAGTGTAATGGTTGCCTGGAAGTGCACCTCGCCATCATCACCGCCGTGATCGTGCGCCATGAGATCGGGTTTGTGGAGTTCGGTGAAGACAATGTGATTCGGATAATCGCGACCGTCCGGACCATGCAGCATGAAGCGCCAAATTCCGCCGACACGAAAATCGAATTCGGTTGTCGTGATCGTGAAGCCATCAGGCCCCCACCACTGCGCGAGATGCTCAGCGGTCGTCCATGCTTCCCACACGCGCTCACGCGGGGCATCGATGATGCGCTTGATAATGATTTCACGGTCGGCGGTATCGTGCTGCTGCATAAAAAAGAAAAATGAGTAAATTACTGAACTGCTGCTGCCAGCTTGTCGAGAGATTGATTCCAGCCGGCCTGCGCCATGTCGGCCATTTCGGTCGGGTGTCCTTTGTGAACGAGCGTCATTTTCGTCTTCCCTTCTCCTGCATCTTCGAACGTCACGGTCACGATCATTTCCTCAGGCCAATCTCCGGGCATGCCGTAGTCTTTGGGAGACACAATATTCCCTTCCGCGTCGGCAAAATTATCCGTACACACGATCTTCTCCATCGGAACGATTTCTCTGTATTCGCCCGTGCTCCACATGTCTTTATCAAATTCTGTTCCGGCCGGTCCGCGCATACAGAAGAGAAATTTACCACCCACTCGTAGATCAATTTTGCAGGCAGGAGAGGTGAAGCCCTCCGGACCCCACCACTTCATCGTGAGCTCAGGATCAGTCCACGCTGCCCATACGCGCTCGCGCGGGGCGTTGAAGATACGAGTAATAACGATATCGGTCGTTGGGGAGTTGTTATGCTTTTCCATGATGAGATGGGGGTAAAGATGTTAAATACTGTTCGAGACGATCGAATCGTTGGTTCCAAATTTTTTCATACTCCTGCAGATACTGTGCGGCATTATTCACTGCCGCTGGAGCAAGTTGCACGATCTGCTCCTTCCCCTGCCGCCGCTTGATGATGAGCTTGGCATGCTCCAATACTTTCAAATGCTTGGAGATCGCGGCGAAGGTCAGCTTGCGCTTGTAGGGCTTTGCGAGCTCGCTGACGGACAGTTCTTCTTGTGCCACACGCCGGAGCATATCGCGCCGGATGCTACTACTGAGGGAGCCGAAGATAAGATCGAGATCCAGTGAAAGCTCAACCATTTGGTTGAATGATAATCGAGGCGATATTCAAAGTCAATACCGATCGGTTCCAGTCTCCTGTGGAACCTATTTTCCATCATGAATAAGCCATTATCATGATTTCATGAATAGAATATTTTGCGCGCATCTATTCCGTCAGAGTTCACTCATCGATACTAGTCGCATTCGTTGCATTCCTCCTATTCCCCTCTTACCATCACTGACCCATGACAAAACGCATCACACTCAGAGATATTCTCGATCACATCCACGCAATGAAGGGTGAACTAGTAAAACAAATCAGCGGTATTAGCCAAAGAATGGATCGCTTTGATCAACGAGTGGATCGTCTTGAGCAGACAGTAGCAAAAGGCTTTGAAGATACTAATGTGCGTATTCAAGCCCTTCAAGAAGATCTTGATGCAACGATCAAGCTGCAAGGTAAACATTCGAAGAGGCTCGCACGCCTTTGATTCATCTCAATTCACAATATTACCATGGCAGAAGAAATTACGCTCGGCATGATCCTCAGCCACATCCACACGATGAAGGGTGAATTACTGCAGAAAATTACCCATCTTGAAGAAAAAATGGACCGTGGATTTGCAGTGATAGATCAACGTTTTGAAGATACCAATCTACGCATCCAAGCCGTCCAAGAAGATCTTTATGAAACTATGCGTGTGCAAGCAGGGCATAAACGAAAATTGACACGGCTTTAGATATACTATCTGTATGAATGATACGAAGGCGCAAACAATCGCCACCTACGATGCATCTGCCAAGGCCATGGCGGAGAAGTTTGATCGGGTCGGTGCACGTACAGAAGACATTCAACGAATAATGCAGTACGTACATGCGAAGAATCCTCGCATCCTGGAATTTGGCTGTGGGAACGGGAGAGATGCGCAAGCTCTTATGGCATTTACCAATGCTTACCTGGGCATTGATGCGTCTGTCGAACTCTTAAAGATTGCTCGAAGCACAGTTCCCGACGCACACTTTGAACTCGTAGATTTTGAAACATACGATCTAGCCGCGAGAACCGATCTTCTTTTTGCCTCCGCGGCACTATTGCATTCACCCAAGGAAAAAATAGCGCACATACTTCGTGCCGCACACGTCGCCCTTAGCGAGAGCGGACTCGTGTTCTTGTCACTCAAAGAAGGAACGTATCAGGAAGAAACGATCAGCGATGCTCACGGCAACAGAACGTTTTACTACTACACACCGGAACTGATTCAGGAACTAGCAGGAGAAGGATATCAAACTTTGTTTATTGAACGGCAGCGCATTCGAGAAAAGACATGGTTTACGATACTGCTTCAGAAAATTTCAGATCACTAACTATATCAACTCCAAAGATCTTGAAGTCGAGCAAGCACAATGTTCCAATGTCTGCGCATGATCTCTCGCTCTTTTTCAGAAGCAAGCCCTTCATGATGAATGGCAACAACAGCATTTCTGCCACTGGGAATCACCCGAATTTGAATAGTCGAAACATGACTGCCTCCAACCGGCCGCCAGGTAAGACGAACAGAGCTGCCCGGTTGAATAGTGCGAATTTCGCCTGTTTCTCCGCGCGGTGTTTGATACATATTTCCCTTTTTCAGTTCGATTGGCGGATCGGCACCAAGCCAGAGCGCCATTCCTTGCGGCTTAGTAAGCATGGACCAGGCATGCCGCGGCGATGTTTCATACGTACGACGAATGCCGATTTCAAAACCCGTCTTCTCTGTTTCTCCGACTTGCCGCAACCCCCGGGCAATTTCATATTCGAGCGTCACCATCTGGCACCACCAGTTTTTGCTCAAGCCTCCTTTGTCCCGCAAAAGACGCACTGTCTCTTTATGCTCCAATTCTTTCGCCCCTTCTTCATCTAGGAACTTGAACCACTCTTCCCAGCTCCAGCCGGTTGCTTCGGTTACGGCCTGATCGGAGATTTTACGAATAATGGGTTTCGGCATAGATGCGACGAGCTTATAGCTTTTAGCGAACAGCTTACAGTGAAAAGAATTTCAAAAAGCTAAAAGCTCTTTTTCATCGCCAAATACCGTTTTCGCAACGGTTCCTCGAATTTCTCAATACTGTACCGCAGCATCGTGCGAGGCATGGTGGCTGCATGGACATCGAGAAAGGCGGTCAGCGCGGCCCGGTCTTTTTTTCCCGCTTCACGCAGCATCCAGCCGACTGCCTTATGAATCAGATCATGCGGATGATGCAGGAGAAGTTCTGCGATGCGAAGTGTATCGTCGTATTGTCCCTCGCGAATAAATGCATACGTGGCCACAATGGCGATGCGCTCTTTCCACAAATCTCCCGACCGTGCGAATGCATACAACATCGAACGATCACGGGTTAGCAACCAGTCACCCAAAATATACGGTGCGGACCCATCGACAAGATCCCAGTTATTTACGCCCTCAAGATGGGAACAGTAAAATTCTACGCATTCTTTTCTGACATCTTCTTTGCCTTTCTCATAGCGCATCACAAGAATTTCAAGACCTGCCAAACGCAGTTCATGCACAGGATCACTGAGGAGCTTCGCAATCTCCGGAAAAGGCAACGACGCAAAACGCTTTGCAACCGAACGCACTTGCGGGACCGTGATCCCCAGAAAAACATCACCTTCACCGTATTGCCCCGGAGCAGTCTTAAAAAACCGCGGGAAAAAGGCGGCCTTCTCCGGGTCCGCAAGATCTTGCAGAGCATGCCGCACGTCATCATGAGTCATCAGAAGCATCATATCGTGAATAAAGAAGAAATACAGTGTTGTTATTTTTAACAACTATGAGAAATTGAAGAATACGAAAATATACGATAGATTGAAACGCGGACAACATGCACCTGACACGAAAAACCATCATGGGCCTGCTCGTAAGCATCGTGTTATTCGCGGCGGCGGTCTGGTTTTTAGTGCACAACGTGCGTGAGTACAATTTCGCGGAGATCATGCAGCATGTTCGGTCTCTTCCGAACCATCGCATCATTTTGGCATGCGTATTCATGATACTGAGTTACCTGTCGCTCACGCTGTATGACCTTCTTGCCCTGCGTCACATGCGGCATCCTATAGACTGGAAGCCGATCGTCTTCATCTCATTTATCGCACATGCGATCAGCAATAGCGTCGGCTTCGCATTTGTGAGTGCAAACTCGGTAAGATTGCGCTTGTATGCCGCATTCGGCGTCAACACTTTTGATGTGCTGCGCATCGTCGCATTCACGAACCTGACCTTCATGATCGGCATTTCCACGATCGGCGGATTGCTCCTCGTGTTCCTGCCGCCCGAACTTCCGGCGGGAAGCACGCTGACGGATCCGATGCTTCGCTGGATCGGCGGAGGCATGCTGACATTCGCGTGCGGGTATCTGCTATTCTCGTTGAGCGCTTATAAAACGTTGCGCCTATGGCAATGGGAATTCCCATTGCCGTCGTTCCACGCAGCAATCGGACAAATTCTTGTCACGATGTTTGACTGGGTGCTGACAGCGCTTTCTCTCTACGTGCTGCTGCCTGAAGGGACGCTGCCGTTTCTTCCTTTTCTCAGTATCTTCGTCGCAACGCACATCGCGGGCGCGGCCAGCAATATTCCGGGAGGACTCGGCGTGTTCGAAGTGACGTCACTCGTTCTGCTTTCGCCATTTCTGGAAACCTCCGCCATCCTCGGAACAATCGTGCTCTATCGAATTGTCTATTATGTGTTGCCGCTGACAATGGGCATCTTGTTGTTCTGCGCATATGAAATACACAGCAAACGTCAGCACTGGGTAACGCTTTTGCGATGGGTCGGAGGATCAAGACAATAAGGGCTTCGCAAGAAACACAAGTTTTTCATGGACGCAGCGCATCGAATGCATAGACTGGAGACGATGGCAGTTTTGTATTACATGAAAGGCATTGTGACGGATCATGAGGAACATGAGTGGCATACCTGGAGCGAAGAAGAAGAAAGAGCCATGCATAATGCATCGAGCAATACGGCAGCCCAAAAGGATTCCGCGCTCCCGCCGGGATTTTTACGCAAGCCCTAGAGAACAAACGACTGCTTTGGACAACAAGCATTTCAACGTCAAGGGGAAAGTCCGTCATGGCCGCGTAAAGCGACCGTCATAAGATTTGCTGCATATCTTTCTTCCCTTTTCTCCTATGAATATCGTTTGGTTTCTCATCGTCGGCATTGTTTCCGGCTGGATCGCCGGAGAAATTATGCGAGGCAGCGGCTTTGGCCTCGTCGGCAACCTCATCGTCGGCGCGGTCGGCGCACTGATCGGCGGCTTTTTGTTCGACATGCTTGGAGTCGGAACGTATGGATTACTGGGCTCGATCGTCATGTCGGTGATCGGCGCCGTGATCCTGCTCTTCTTGCTCAACGCATTCCGAAGAGCCTAAGTCACAGTATTTCTATTTCCATCCCCACCTGAGCATGGCTGATGACCAACAATCAACGGCAGAAGCATCGAAAGACGCCTTGCAAGAGGAAAAAATCCAGCAGGATATCCATCATCGCAAGCTGGACCGGGAAAAAAAGAATACCGGTTCACGCCAACCAGATGACTGGTCACTCCTATAAATTCGGATGAAATCCTTGCAAAAGGGAGGGAAACCTCCCTTTTTTAGATATTTAAAAATAAAAATACGAAAAGTACAGCTCACCTCACCTGTTTGATAGCCCTCAATATAGCCCAAAAAGCGGTTTTCTGATAGAATAAAGGGATTGCTCTGGCAAATTGCCTATCAGAGCAAAACCCCTCACATCCACACAAAAAACGTGCCACTCCATACGCTGATGTTCGGCTGGGAATATCCTCCTCTGCATTCCGGGGGATTGGGCGTTGCTTGTCAGGGATTGGTGCGGGGGCTCTTAAAGCACGGCATCAATATCACGCTCGTGTTGCCGATGGAACTCACGGATACCGATGAGCCGATCGCCCTGCGCACGCCGGCGGGTAAGCGCGGGTTCGACATGAAGAGCGTACGCAGTATTCTCCAGCCCTACGAAGGATCTACGGAATATGAAGAGCGCCTGCGGCGGGAGACTGCGGGCAATCCCCTGCTCGCGAATTTGTACGGGCCGGATTTGGGAAATGCCGTCGCGCGATTTTCCGCAATGAGTGTCGATCTGACGCGCGATCTTAATCCTGATGTGATTCATTGCCATGACTGGATGACATACGAGGCGGGTATTCATGCTGCACGCCATCACGACAAGCCATTGGTGACGCACGTACACGCCACCGAACTCGACCGCACGGATTTTAAACCGGATCCCTGGATTGCGGATCTTGAGCGACAAGGACTCATAGCTGCGGACAAAGTGATCGCCGTCAGCAATTACACGAAGCAGCTTCTGACTTCGCACTACGGCATTGCGCCGGACAAAATCGCTGTTGTGCACAACGGACATGATAAAACCCACGAATCCCAGGCCAAGCCGAAAATGAAAGCGCACGCGCCGCTTGTGCTCTTTGTGGGAAGACTGACGATTCAGAAAAATCCCGTGCAATTTTTGGAAGTCGCGCGCCTGATCAAGCAGCATCGTCCGGACGTGCAATTCGTGATGGCGGGCGATGGCCCGATGCTGGAGGAATTGATCGGACGAGCCTGCGCGATGGACTTGGCACAGAACATGATCTTTACGGGCAAAGCATCACGTAAAGAAATCGAAGCGCTATACGCAAAGGCAAGCTGCTTCGTGATGCCATCGCTTTCGGAACCGTTTGGACTCGTCGCGCTTGAGGCCATCGGACACGGCGTACCCGTTGTGCTCTCGAAGCAATCCGGTGCAAGCGAGGTCGTGGACCACGCATTCAAGGTTGATTTCTGGGATACCGAAAAAATGGCGGACTGCATCCTCACAATTCTCCGCGAAGAAGCATTGTCGCATCAGATGAAAACGGAGGGGCCGCATATTCTCAAGCGTCTCACCTGGAAAAACCAAGCGGGCCTCGTGCACGAACTATACCAAGATCTTCTGTCCTAATTCTATGTCTCAATCCTCCCTCCCCAAAGTTTGCTTCTACTTCCAAGTCCATCAACCGTTCCGGTTGAAGGATCTGCGCGTGACCGATATTGGCAGCGAGAATTTTGATCCGTTCGACGATGAGAAAAATCACGCCATCTTCCGGAAGGTGGCGGAGAAATGTTACCTGCCCGCAAACCGCACGATGCTCGAGATGCTCCAGCAGCATCCGGAGTTCCGTATCTCGTATTCGCTCTCGGGCGTATTCCTGGATCAGTGCGAATTGTGGGGGCAAGATGTGCTGGATTCCTTCCGGGCACTCGCTAAAACCGGACGCGTGGAGTTCATGGCCGAAACGTATTATCACTCGCTCAGTGCGCTGCATTCGATCGGGGAATTCTGCGAGCAAGTCGGCATGCACGTGCGCGCGATGCAGCGCCTGTTCGGCGTGACCCCGAGCATCCTGCGCAACACCGAACTGATCTTCAATAACGAAATCGCGCATGTCGTCCGTCTCATGGGCTTCAAGGGAATGCTCAGCGAAGGCGTGGACCGCCTGCTGAACGGCCGCTCTCCGAACCAGCCGTTCGTGCCGCCCTCGTTCCGCATGCCGCGCGGCAAGGAACGCCTGATTGCCGCGCACCGTCCGTTGCCCAAGCGCAGCGAGGACATCCATTTGCTCCTCAAAAATTATCGTCTCTCCGATGACATCGCCTTCCGCTTCTCCGACCGCAACTGGAGCTCGTTCCCGCTCTTCTCCGGAACATTCGCGGATTGGGTGAAGCAATCGGGTGGACACTGCATCAATCTCTTCATGGATTACGAAACATTCGGGGAACACCAGTGGGCCGATACGGGCATCTTCGAATTCTTGCGCTCACTCCCCCACTCCTTTGCGCAGCATGGCATCACCACCGCAACGCCTTCCGAAGTAATCGCCGATTGGAAGGAGCATCAATATTGGGAGACGCCCGTCTACGATGTGCATCACACGATCTCCTGGGCAGATACCGAACGCGACCTCTCCGCCTGGTTGGGTAATCACATTCAGCACTCGGCGATGACCAACATCTACGCACTGGAAAAGCAGGTGAAAAACACCGGGGATGAAAAGCTCATCGAACAATGGCGCAAGTTACAAACGTCGGATCATTTCTACTATATGTGCACCAAGTATTGGAACGATGGCGACGTGCATAAGTACTTCAGTCCGTACGACTCGCCGTATGAGGCATACAGGAGATTCAGTCATGCATTTTGTGACCTCAAAGAACAAATTAATAATTTACAATGTAAAATTGAAAATTAATTTTCATTATCAATTATCAATTATCAATTTTTAATTCCCCTTATGCCTCGCTCACTTGTTCTCGGCAACGGCTCGATGCTCGCGACCTTCGATGAAGCGTTGCAGATGCGCGATCTCTACTTCCCCTACGTGGGCATGGAGGATCACACGACCTTCGGTAAGGTGCATCGTCTGGGAGTCTTCGTGGAAGGCAAAGGATTTGCGTGGTTCAACGATCCTTCGTGGCACATCACGCTCGGGTATAAAACCGAAACACTCGTGGGCAGATCGGTGCTCCGCAATGAAAAATTGGGGATCGAGATCGTGCTGGAAGATTGCATCCACCCGGTTCACAACGTGCTGCTCCGCAGGTTCACGGTGACAAGCCTCGATCAAGAAGAAAAAATCGTGCGCCTGTTTTTGCATCACGACTTTTACATTTTCGGAGACAAGCAAAAAGACACGGCCTTCTATGAGCCGTACACCAACAGCGTCATTCACTTCCGCCAGGATCGCTATTTCCTCATCGGCGGAGAAACCGACCATCCGCAGGAATGTCTCGTGGGACACACGGTTGATGCATACGCATCCGTCTTGCACAGCATGAAACGTCTCGGCAGTTGCGGTATTTCTTCGTTCACGGTGGGCAAAGCCAACTTCCATGGATTGGAAGGAACCTGGAAGGATGCCGAAGACGGCCTGCTCTCCAAAAACACCATCGAGCAAGGATCGGTGGATTCGACTGTCGCGATTCACAGCATCGTGCAGCCCGGTAAAACCGCCGAAATTACGATGTGGTTGTGTCTCGGAAAATCACTCGATGAGGTGGTGCGCCTGCAGCAGCTCGTGATTGAAGAGACGCCGGAGAGACTGTTTCGGAACTGCAACAATTACTGGCGCAGCTGGGTGAATAAAACGAATACGGATTTCGGCTCTCTTTCCTCGGATATCGTCGATCTCTATAAACGGAGTCTCATGCTGGTCCGTCTGCATGCGGATAATCACGGCGGCATTCTCGCAGCGGCGGACAGCGACATCATGGCGTTCAATCGCGATACGTATACGTATGTCTGGCCGCGTGACGGGGCGCTCGTCTCGCTGGCTTTGGATAAAGCGGGCTACGGCGAAATCAGCAAGCGCTTCTTTGAATTCTGCTCAAGAGTCCAAACGCCCGACGGCTATATGCTGCATAAATACAATCCCGATGGATCCACGGGATCTTCGTGGCACCCATGGTTCCGCGACGGCGAACCGCAGCTCCCAATTCAGGAAGATGAAACCGCGCTCGTGCTCGTGGCGATCGCCAATCACTTCCAGCAGGCACAAGACTTCGAATTCCTGCAGAAGATCTACGAAGGATTCGTGAAGAAAGCGGCGCAGTTCCTCTTTGATTTCCGGGACGAAGAAACGAGTCTTCCGCTGCCCAGCTACGATCCGTGGGAGGAACATCGCGGCATTTTCAGCTATACCACCGCCTGCACCGTGGCGGGACTGGAAGCCGGAGCACGCATCGCGCAAATGCTCGGACACCACACGCATTCCGAGCGTTTCCATGCAGCTGCCGATGAAATGAAACAGGCATTGCTGTTTCATTTGTTCGACGAAAAAACCGGCCGCTTCGTGAAGAAAATCAAGCGCCAAAACGGCATCGTCACGGAACGCGATAACACGCCGGATGCGAGCCTGGCGATCATTTGGAAACTCGGCGTCCTGCCGCCCGATGACCCCCGCATCATTTCCACCATGCGCCAGCTGGAAGAACATCTTTCGGTACGCACGCCCGTGGGCGGCTTAGCCCGATACACGAACGATTTCTATCAAGCCGCCGTGCACCCCACCAAAGACATTCCGGGCAATCCCTGGATCCTGACGACGCTCTGGCTCGCGCAGTGGCGCATCGCAATGGCCAAGAAGCCGGAGGATCTGGTGGCCGCACGGCAAACAATCGAATGGGCAAAGAAATTCGCGACCCCCACCGGTATCCTCGCCGAACAGCTGCATCCCTACACGGGCGCACCGCTCTCCGTCGCCCCTCTCACGTGGAGCCATGCGACGTTCATTGAAACCGTGCTCGCGTATGCACTGAAAGAGAAAGAACTAGAAAAGTGAGTAGTTTGTAGTGAGTAGTGAGTAGAGTTTTGCTACGATGCACGTCGTGGTACGCGGCATTGTTTCATCGGCCCTTCTAGCGCTCTGCAGCTTCGGCATTGTTCCCGTCACGCTGGCCGCTGGAAGCGGAACGACAGTGAACAAGCCGCAGCCAGTCCTGGAATTTTTGCATACGCTTGCCATGCAACGGAGCGTCGACAGCCGCTCCGATCTTGTCGAAAAAACCGAGGCGGTCGCGGCGCTGCAAAAAGAAAAACTTCTCTACGAAAAAGAACTCGCTCTCAAGCGCACGCAATGCTTGACCGATATTCGGAGAGCGAATCGCGATACAAAGCTCTCCGTCACGCTCGATTGTTTTCGTGGGGATCTCTTATTGCAGATGTCATTCCTCAGAACCGAGAACGCATACCTCGAACGACTCGGTGGCATGTCTGCGGGACACAAACGCATGACGATTGCGACGAATAAAGATCTCAGCGACGCGATGGCAACGATCGTGAACGCGATCGACAGCGGCGTGTATGAAGAAATTTCTGCATTGGAATCCGCCAAACAAAAACTCGCGCAGCAGTACATGACGGCTCGCTATCGCGCACTCACCGCGGCGCGCGCGGAGCGGACTCTGGGATGGATCGGATTGTTGGGTCAGCGGATCCAGCAACTCCTGCCTCAAGCAGGCACAGGTGAACTCCTTCATACAAGATTGCTTGATTCAGCGAATTGCCTTAAAAATACTGCGCAAAACGTCATTTCGGTGCAGCAAGAATTACAGTACGAATCAACAAAAGAAAAAATCGGTCAATATCAATCCTCGCTGGTTCACTGCATCGAATCGCTCCGGTCCGCCATCCGAATTTCGAGAGGACTTCCGGATACGCTTATCCCGGGCGGCAGCGGCGGCACAAAAGCAGGTTCAGGAACCTCAAGTATGATCAAAGAATAATAAGAAAAATTTAGCAATGCCCTCCCGACCCCCCTTGCTGCGGGGGGTATACTTTCTGGTCCTGATGGAAAACGCCCGCATCCGCCACCGGGTTGAATATACGAGAAATAAGCATTCCCGAGCCATTTGCCGTGGCGACACCATCATTATCCGCCTCGCGCGCAATCTCTCAAAAACCGAGGAGCAGGATCACATTCGCAGCCTGCTTCGCCGCATGACGCACCTCGTATTGCAGGAGCGTCAGAAAATTTCCATCGATCCATTCCGTCCGCTCTTAGCGGGCGGGCAGAGTGTGACGGTGACGCTGGCGACTGGAAAAAAATATGTGTTCTCGTTAGTCCCTGGCACGAGAACTCGGGCCACGCGCACGATGCGCGGATGGAACGTGAGCGTCAGCCCACAGATCCGTAAGCAAGCCCTGCACCGCTTCCTCTGGTCTCTACTCGCAAAAACAGAACTCGCTCGCATCAGCGCACTCGTGCATTCGTTCAATCGCGCTTCATTCCGCGCACATGTGAAAGAAGTGCGGATGAAATTCGCGAGCACGCAATGGGGCAGCTGTTCGCCTCGCGGCGTCATCATGTTGAATACCGCACTGCTGTTCCTGCCGCCGTCATTGCTCAAATACGTCATCATTCACGAGCTGGCCCATCGCCTTGTACCCAACCATTCTCATGCATTCTGGCGACAGGTGGAGCGCGGAATGCCCGGCTATGAAAAACACTACAAAACCTTGCAAGGCTATCGTTTGCCGGTGGTATAATCGATGACAGAAAGCACAGGATCGCACGTCATCAAGTGTGGAGCATTATCCTCTTCCCCTCTTGCATATGCGCATCTCTTTCCCCGAACACGGCAAGAAGGACTTCGACGAAGAACTTCGCAAAGAATTGAACGAACCTGTGGGAGTCACTGGCAGCTATGAGAAAGACCCCGATTTGGATCTTGCATTGGTCGGCGACGACAGTATCTTGCCGGAACGAACTCTATAGCTCTTATTGATAGAGTGGATACCCGGCTTTAAGCAGGAGCTGACCTAGCAGAAACATCGGCAAACCCACGATGCCCGACCAATCCCCTTCGATGCGCTCAATGAGAAGAGCGCCGGGTCCGTCGTTCTGAAATCCGCCGGACTTGCCCTCCCACAACTTCGTCCCGATCCACCAGTCTTTTTCCGCATCGGAAAGGGACTTGAAGATAACGAGCGACGAGGACATGCCCTGATACGCATCACCCTTGGGATCGATCACGCAGGTACCGGAATGAACGATCGACAACCCCCCGCTCTGCGCATCCAGCATGCTCCGCGCTTCGACGGCATCTTTGGGTTTTTCAAGCAGCGTCCCATCGGGCGCCACGACCAACGTATCGCAACCGATGACGAACGACCCGCGAAAATGCGCGGCAACGTCTCGCGCTTTGAGCAGCGCCAATTCCTGGGCTCGCTGCAGCGGCGACTGTTGCGGGTGATCCGTTTCTTCAACCCTGCTTGGATGCATCTCAAACGGAAGCTCTAGCGTGGCAAGAAGTGCTTTGCGTTGGGGACTTGCGGAAGCAAGAATTAACGTCGGTTTCATACAAAATCTCGTAGGAAATCACGGAAGTATACGTCATCAAGAATAGTACTTCCTCCCCCCTTTTCCTATGTCAGACGCAACCGAAACAGCGGCAAAGCGCCGAACGGACGCCCGTGATGACGCGAATAAATCGGCCTACGAGCGCGATGCCGCTCGTGCCGAAAGCATGGCGGCGCAAAACCGCGAAAAGGCAGAAGCCAGTAAGCGTGCCACGAGAAACAGCGAAAAAAATGCCGCCTCGTATGCGAAGGACGGCATGTTTTAATCGATGATGGGCCTGCTCAACGATCAGGCCGGATGCCCTTTGGAAGAGCGTTCAGCCGGTCGTTGAGCGTAGGTGCCGAAGAGGTAGGTGCAGCCATTTTCTTGAGGCCTTCGATCTTCTGCAAGACTTTGCGCTCTATCTGACGGTTTTTGAGCGTGGATACGCGCCCATCTTTGATAAACGAAAGACAAAGAGCGTAAAACCCTGGCTGCTTTCCCGTCTTCAGTCCTTCGGGACACTGCTGTGCATTGCGGTAGCGGCGCAGTAATCCGAGATCGCTTTCGGTCACGTCTTCCAAGCGCAATACCACGGAACCCGTGCCTGCAGCCGTGGAGGACGAAGACTGTTCGCCGCGCATAAATTTCACGATGCCCTGCACGTCATTGATATCGGGGCATACGACCTTCTCCCCCGCGGTCTGTCTGCGCGCACACTCGGCCACAATGAGGCTATAGGAGCGGCGCTGCGTGAGCTTGGCAGTGCGGTCTTGGATTGCCTGCTGACGCAATTCAGCACGAGAAGGAACGACGCTTGCTAGTGAAGAAAGCGCATCCGTCGTCACGGGGAACGTGAACACCAGAGCGGTAAGAACGGAACCGAGAACATTGGAGCGGTTCATAGTGGAGAGGGGTGTGTGTAATTGATACTATTATACTATAATTTGTAATTTAAAACAAACCAACCGCAGCCTTTGCCCTGGTTAGCGTGGAAACCGCCACAGCCTTTGCTTTTTGAGTGCCTTTATCGGCAATTTGCGCCAATTCCTTGGCATCGTTGGCGAGCTTTTCACGCTTGGCTCTCATGGGACCGATGAAATCCAGATAGACCTCCAAAAGACGCTTTTTAGCGTCTCCATAGGAAAGTCCCGCACGATAGTCATCCGCGAGTGTCTGCGCTTCTGCGGGCGAAAGGAAAAGCGAATGCAGTTTGTAGATGGGAGACTCCTCGGGAATCTTGGGATCCGTGGCGCCTTTGGAATCGGTCTTGATGCCCATGATCGCCTTCTTGATCATGCTCTCTTCGCCGAACAATGGAATCGTATTCCCGTAGCTTTTGCTCATTTTCTGTCCGTCGGTACCCGGGACCACGGCCACCTCCTCACGGATCTGCGGCTCGGGAATAACGAATGTTTCGCCGAATTCATGGTTGAATTTCATGGCAATGTCGCGCGTCATTTCCAGATGCTGCTTCTGGTCCTTTCCCACCGGAACAAGATTCACATCGTAGAGAAGGATATCCGCAGCCATCAGCACCGGATACGTGAAGAGCCCGACGGAAGCGGTAATGCCTTTCTCGACTTTTTCCTTGTAACTGACCGCGCGCTCAAGCAATCCCATCGGTGCGACGGTCGAAAGGATCCACATCAATTCCGTATGTTCCGGCACAGCCGACTGAAAGAAAAGCGTCGCTTTTTCAGGATCAAAACCGCATGCAAGCAAATCCAATAACGCATCCTGCCGAAACTGTTTCAACTGCTTCGCATCGTGCACCGTCGTCAGCGCATGAAGGTCGACGATGCAGTAAAAGCTCTCTTCCGCTTTGCCGACTTGTTCCAGGTTCGGCTTGATGGACCCGAAGTAGTTGCCCAAGTGCAAAGCTCCCGAAGGCTGAATACCGGAGAGGACGCGCATGGGAGGAGGATAACGGAAAAGATCCAAATTCCAAATCCGAACGTTTTCTAGCGTTTGGAATTTGGCGCCCTGCGGCCTTGTTCAGGACTCGTCTGGAATTTTGAATTTCCAGATGCCTGCAATTTATGAATCAACTCCTGAAACACTGGAGGAATCGGAGCCTGCACACGCACGGTTTTACCTGTGATCGGATGCGGGAATTCCAAACTATACGCATGCAAAAATAAGCGGCGATATTTGAATTTCTTTTTGAAATCTCGGTCTTTGCGCGAGTCGCCATATTCGCTGTCGAGCACCAAGGGATGACCGATCGACGCCATGTGGCGGCGAATCTGGTGCTTGCGTCCCGTCTCGATATCGGTCTCCACATAGGTCGCGAGCTTATAGGTTTGCAATACTTTGAAATGCGTCACCGCCTCGACGAGCCCTTCGTGAGTACGTGCAGGCAGAGATTTTTTGATCGTTCCGAATTTCTCCTGCATCGATCCCGCGACGATCATGCGGTAGCGCTTTTTCCACCCGGCAAATTTGGTATCGCGAATGACTTTGACAACATCCGCGCTCTTGGCGAACACCAATACTCCAGAGGTTCCGTAGTCCAGACGATGCACGACCCGAAGACCCGGATATGCCTTATGGAGAAAGTCATAGAGCGGCAATTTCCCGTCCCCTTCCGCCGCCACGACCAATTCACCCGAGAGTTTATTAACCACGAGCAAATGCTCGTCTTCATACAAAATGCGCTCGGGATTGATACTTTTCATATCTCTATCATACACCAAAGATCGGCTTAGAGCAGCCCATCTTCCGAGTAGTCGCCATGCTTCCAACGGATCAATTTCCAGCGATTAAGGCACTCTTTGATGAATTCATCGAGCCAGCCAATCATGTGTTGCCAAGCTGGCTGCAACTCTACGAGCTTGCCTTGAACGTGTCTTTCGGAACGGGGCGCACAGACATCATGATCACGCGCAACGCTACGCAATGCGCGGTCGGTGAAAAACTTCGGACTCGCGAGATTGGCGCCCAGCGGCAAAGGATAACGCTGCAAGTGCGCCACATTGATCTCATCGGAATGAATGAAGAGATGTTCCAAGGCATAAAGATCAATGATGGGCCGCCTCGCCCCTTTGAGAAGCATCGCATTTTCCTTCTGCAACTCGTAGGCGAACTTGGCCATGATTCTCGCAGCACTCGGCCCGCGTTTTTGAGGATTCTTGCGAGTGTCTCCTTTGATCGTATCAAACTGGACGATGACATCCGCATTCTCGATCATATAATCCATCGTCGTCGGCGTGCCGAAATATTCCACCCTGCCCGTAGCGCCGTGCATCAGATATTCAAGCGTTTCAGAGCGAGGAGCCGGCTTGATGTTACTCGTCAGCCATGCTTCGATTTCATCATCTCCCGGTTCGAGATGTTCGGGCTGAGTCCTCAGAATTCGCCCCTGAAAAAGATTGTGATGCGGCCCCTTTACTTTCGATTTTTTCAAACCTTTGATCATTTCATTGCGCACGGAATTTTTGCCATACTCATCAAAACCATAAATGTAACGGCCGTTTCTGGTCAGGTTTTGAAATGAAACGATATCTCCTTTAATCGCCAGCTCCAGGATCTCGGGTGTCAGCCATGCGTGTTGATACGAAAGCTCCAGAGCCGAAGAATCTCCGCCATACACCTGGAGATGATGTTGCTGCATGACGGTATAATCAGCCATCCGTACTCGGTGATAGGATTCCTGAGAAGGCATGGGATACAGATGATTGATGATCGACAGTTGCTCGACGGCATTGCATTCTTTTCGTTTCGTTTCGGGAAGGCCGACATACTGTGTCCGTTGCTTGGCCCACTTATTGAGCGTGGCACGAATCGCCTGCGCGATCGGCTCATGGATGCGCGCAATCGCCTCTATGTAGGGTGTGTCCTGCTCATTGTTCAGTCGCTGCGCGAGCGCTTCGCCATGTTCAACAATCGTATGACGTGCGATCGTCCCTTCAAGCGCGGCGCGCAGTTCAGGGCTCCGCAAACATTCGGTCACTACGGCATCATTTCCGTAGATATCCAAGAGCTCCATGGGCACAAGCATGCGCACTGTATTCACGACATGACCATTGGTCGCGTGACGCATGCACTGCAATGCCTGTTGCAACTGCTGCTCCTGAATCGGGGTGAGCTCCTGTTCAGGCGCTAATTCCTGGATTTGCTGCAGCTTTGGTTCGCGAGTCATAGAGGGAAAGAGGGCAAGCGGCTGAGCACAATATGTTCCGTTCGGAAATCCCGTCAAGAAAAAGAAGTCCGTTTGCTCTTACAAAAAACAAAAGACAGAATCGGAAAAATAGAAGCAAGGTAAATCCCCCTGCACCCGAAGTCGCGTTGCGACTGAATGGTGCAAGGAAAAAGAGACAGGGCTACGAGACACGCTGACCCAGGAGGCGCAGCACCCATGTAATGTCCAACACGGACGTGTTCGGGGGCACATCGAATTCCTCCAGAGGCCTCACTTGATTATGAGGATCAAAACAGCATTCGCGGATGATCTCACGGAAATCGCGATACGGCTGCCTGCTGCGCAGAGCAAGTGCCCTCTCGAGAAATTCCAGCGTATACGGAGAAAGTCCCTCGAAGCAGTGGCACGCTCGGCACCTGACAGCTTCTGCGGAGCGACGCGTAAGCAGCAGATCCTCCTCACGCAAGATACCGTCGAACATAGTTGATCCTTTCTTCTTGAGAACGATCTCACATAAACCCTGTCAGTGATGATGAAGAATCGAAATCCTTCGCCATGCTCCAACAACAATGAGGATGTCAATGAGCCGCGGGAAGGTATCAGAAAAAAACAGATGTCAAAAAAAAGCCGCTGCACGAAGGCAGCGGCGAGAGAGAACATCATGTCTTACACATCTCGCGAAGAGCGGCGGCTCGATCCTGATAGCACTTGAACTCCTGGAGGAGTCGTGTCATCCCGAGAAGATCGAGAAGCTGCGGACCGCAGCTGCACAGGACAATTTCGACATTCTGCCTCCGAAGCTCCTGGAGGACACTGATAAACACGGCGGACGCATACTGCACCTTCTGGAAATCCAGAAGCATCCGGCGATACCCTTCGCCAGCGAGTGCCAGGAGATCCCCCTTGATGGTAGAAATCTGGCCCGCGGCGTCGATACGCTTGTCCTCGAACGTGATGATCGTGATGTCGCGTTCGCGCGTCTCTTCGAAATACTCACCGTCATGCAACACCGGCAAAGTCTCCATCTGTGCCTCCGTGTCAAAGATCAGATGATCAATTCCGTACAGAACGCTGTACGGGAACGGATTGTGTCGTATGTCGGGACAGCAGGCAAGAAAAATCCCTCCCCGCAAGGAGGAAGAGCGATGCGAGAAATGCAAATGGCATGCCGCCGAATCGAGAGACAGTCAACCGATTCTTGCAATACACAAATTTTAGACTATCTTGGCGATCTGCTCTGCACGTCGTTGAGCAGACTCACGTTCCTTCACTGGAGGATCATCGATGGCGTTGCTGACCTGGGTATGGTCCTGGCTGGCTTATCCTTTTCTCATCGTTCGGGAACCGCTGGAAGCCGAACCGGAGCCAAAGAAAGTGTGGTACAACGGATACCTCGATGTTCCCAAAGAGCTAGCCGAACCCTACATGCACTGCGTGTTCGCACTCGGTCCGGGGAATCGGGAAGCGCTGCACATGCGCCACGAATACGGCCACATTCCCGGCTTCCTCGAGATGGCAGACCAGGCGGATGTGTTGCAGTTCGGCATATGCGGATTGCGCGGAAACTGGTACGAACCGCTCACCGTAGAACTTTGCGGACGGTACATGGCCAGCGTGTTCCGGCACGGCACGGGCAATCCGATCGCTCTCGCGCTGCGCGAACGCTACAGATGTTTCCCGGTCTTCCAAAAATTCGCTGATGACATCGACAGGCTGTACGAAGCCGCGATGACACAGGAATCGTGATGATAGAACGTCCGCTCCCCCGCACTCGCTGGGGAGCGATTTTGATGGTGGACGAAACTGTACGATGCTCGAACCGAGATTGTCGAGACTTATTCAATGCTCGAAAGGGCATTTTCTCTGCGAAGAGAAGGGGTTTACGCATGATTCAAGATTATCGGATTTTCAAAAAATGACACGAAAGTGCCATCGAATAGACGTACCGCGAAATCCGTCTTGGTATGGAAGACCTTGGCGGCTCCCTCTTCCGCACTCGCGCTAGGGATGCAACGAACGTGGGCTTCACGTTCTCCTTTGCGTCTTCTTTCACTGATGCTGACAGTTACACGCTCAGCAACGGTATCGCTAAGGGCTCTGCGCCTATCTTCGATGATACGCACGCAATGGCCGAAGGCAGCAACACAGATAAGCGTTGGCTGATATGGCTCCTTCCTACTTCTGATCGCTTTCGCATGACGTGGAATGCCCCTAAACTATGCACATGAGCCAAATATTCAACATCTACTGTGATGAAAGTTGCCACTTAGAATCGGACAAGAAGAAGGCAATGGTACTAGGCGCCGTTTGGCTACCGATGGATAAAGTCAAACAAGCATCGATTCGTCTTCGAGAGATCAAAGAGCAGCATGGGTTGAAGCGCAATTTTGAAGCGAAATGGACAAAGATTTCTCCTGGAAAAGAGGCGTTCTACCGCAACCTGGTGGATTATTTTTTCGATGATGACGACTTTCACTTTCGGTGTTTGGTTATCCCCGATAAATCAAAACTTGCTCATAGCAAATTCAATCAAAGCCATGATGACTGGTACTACAAGATGTACTTCAACCTTCTGAAAGTTATCTTCGATCCAAATGATAAATACAGGATTTACCTCGACATCAAGGACAGTCGTGGGGGCATGAAGGTATCGAAGCTACACGATGTGCTCTGCAATACCCTCTATGATTTCGATAAAAAAATCATTGAGAGGGTACAGATCGTACGCTCGCATGACATTGAAATCCTCCAATTGGCCGACATCCTTATTGGCGCCGTAAGTTCTTTGCACAGAGGAGAGACTAAGAGTGAGGCAAAATGGAACATCATCAAGCGCATTCAGCAGCGTTCGGGCTATTCGCTCGAAAGGACAACGCTATACCGTGAAGAAAAGGCAAACATCTTTATATGGCATCCCTCGGAAGACTAATGCTGCGTTTGCCCGATCTCGTGTTGCTGGAAGACTATCACGGTAAGTGGGAGGATTATCTGAATGCTCTGTATGGCTACTTCGTACAGGATTTCATAACCGCTCCACCACGTTTCAACGGCGTCAGACTTGCACTGAAGCGTCACCCTATGATTCAAGGCAAAGAGGCAACGTTTTGGCATTTTATCAGCGAGGGCGAGGAGGAAACTTCACGCTTACCTGATATGCGTCGTTGTGAGCGCATCCGTTGGATCAAGCCGATCATCGAAAGCTCCTCTGATAGCAATGTCAAAATGTGGGAGGAAAAGAGAGGGAGCGAAACTCGTGTGCATCTGTGCTATGGCAACTGGGAATATCTCGTGGTACTTGCGCATCGAGGATCCTACATTCTCCCCTGGACTGCCTTCTACATTGAGCAGGAGCACCGACGGAAGAAGCTTGAAAAGCGCTACAATGATTACATTGCTAAAACCGCCCGATGACTCGGACGGTTTCGTAACTCCTTCTACGCGTGGTAGATGAGCTAGGTACAGTATACGACGAAAATGTCGTTTGAAATATACAAAATCATCGAAAATCCACGCAAATCAAGCCAAATAGCGTTTTGAAGCAATCAAAGCATATTTCAGATGTGGTTTTAGTGCTATCCAAAGAGGTTTTTGGTATATGCTCCACAACTGTATCATTTCTATGGAAGCTTACTAAGTAGCAATGAATCTCATTCTTTCTACCAAGCGTTGCATCCTGCGCCGTCTCTCGCGAGATGATCTGCCGCATGTCTGGGAAGCGGCCCATACGCCTGGCTTCACGGATAGTATGAGCTGGGATCCGCCACAGAGCGAAGAGGAGATGCATGCCTTCACTGAGGAGGCACTCCAAGAATGGGAGAAGGGCGAGAAGTATATTTGGACGATTGAGGGAAAAGACGATAAGTGCTTCATTGGACGCATCGAGCTCAAGCGTGATCGAGGGCAGCCTGGCAATACGTGGGGTCTTGGCTACTTCATTCACCCACGAGAGCAGAAGAAAGGCTACGCAACAGAAGCCTCTGTTGAGGTACTGCGCTTTGCATTCGAAGAGTTACAGGCTGACACCATCCTTACTTCCCATCACGATTGGAACACAGCCAGCGGTAATGTGCTGAAGAAAATCGGCATGAAGCACACGGGCCATACCATAGAACGTGTCGTGAAGAGAGGGGTTCCCGTGAAATCAGAAGAGTACTGTCTGACGCGAGAGGAGTGGGAACGACAGCGTACTGCATGAATTCCATGAGCGATACTCTGCCTACACGTAGCAGGCTCATCATCCTGCAAAGCGGCCGCATTCTCCTCATCCGTCGTCAAAAGAATGACGCGGAGCCGTACTGGGTCTTCCCCGGTGGTGGCGTGGAGGCAAGGGAAACACCTGAGCAAGCCGCGATGCGCGAAGCGAGGGAGGAACTGGGCATCGAGATAGAGATTCTGAGACCGTTCTTGTCGCTGACGCATGCCATGCAAGGATCCGAGGTGACAGAGCAGTTTTTCGTTGCGAAGGTGATCGGTGGCATGCTTGGCACCGGAAAGGGCGCGGAATTCTCGAAAGCAGATCAGACCTACAACCCCGAATGGATCGCGCTGGAACGGCTCTCTACTCTTCCTCTGCATCCTCAGAAAATCCGTGATGCTGTTATGCGCTCAAATACGAATGGTTTAGAGTGACCACTCCATTCCATCAAAGCCGATCAGGAAATCCTCCGTCTGATACTTCCGCACCAACTCTTCATGTGTGCTCATGAGATGGCTCATGTGGACGGTGCATGTTGTTTTTGCTTTCAATTGTCGCTGCAATGAGCGGGTTTCCTCGATGGTCATGTGGAACCAGTGAGCTTCCAAGGGGTCAGGAACCGATTCGCGCATCTCGTCGTAGAGACGGCACACCTGGTCCAGGTTCTCGGAGAATGCATCGACGAAGAGCAGATCACATTCTTGCAATTGCTCCATCGTCTTCACCGAAAGATCCACCCGCGTATCCGTGAGGATACCCACCCTCTTTCCCTCCGCTTCGAGGAGAAAGCCGTGACAAGGGAAGTTATGGTTCATCTCCAACGGGACTGTGGTCAATTCATTCCAGAGCGTGATCGACTCATAAGGGGTGTATGGAAGAAAATGCAGCACCTTTTCCCGCTTCAGATAGTGGAAGTACTCGACGTTCTTTTGTGAGAGTGGATCGGCAGGATGGTAGACCTTTGTCGGCACCTCACGGCGCTGCCAGAACTCCGAGAGGCCATTCACATGATCGAAGTGGGTATGGGTGATGAGCACTGCATCTACTTCGCTCAACGCGAAACCTTGTTCCAGGCATTGCCATTTGAGATCGGGATTCGCATCGATGAGCAGCTTCCTCCCCGCATGCTCGATGAGGATGCCGAAGCGGGTCCGTTTGTTCCTGGTATCTGCCGTTGTGTCAGGTTGTGCCAGAGCTCCCATGACAGGAACGCCGAGTGTGTCGCCGGAGCCGAGGAGGGTAATGCGCATTGCGATGAAGGATACCGGGAAAAGAGCACACCAACTATGAGTGATTGCCTCTTGAGTGTCCGAAAAGCGAGAAAATGGTACCCTAGACGTATGAATGCCAACCTCCAGAAGCAGGCCCAAGAGCTGCTTTTAGCTGCAAAACAGGAAGGCATTCATGCATTTGCCGTCGGTGCCGCCATCGTGGGGGACAATCAGCTGCTGGTGCTGATCCGCGCTGCGCATGAGTCGTTTCTCCCTGGCTATGCAGAGATGCCCGGTGGGGGCGTGGAAGAGGGCGAATCCCTCTTCGATGCCCTGTACCGCGAAACGAAAGAAGAGACGGGGCTGGATATCGCTAACGTGTTGGCATTCGCAGGAGGCTTCGACTATCGCAACGGCACCGGAGAGCTGGTCAGGCAGTTCAATGTCCTCGTGAAGCCCACTTCTTTCTCGATTGTCCTGAATCCGGAGGAGCACTCTCAGTTTTTGTGGTATCCCACCGAGCGTACCGATGCATTGCTCCTGACACCGAAGATGGAACAGAGTCTGGAAGATTGCCTCACACAGCTTAGGATCGGAAGAACTTCTTGAAGTGCACTACACTGTCTGCATGACACTCAGTACGGTCATCCTCGATGCCGACGGCGTAATGAACGATGGCAGACTCTTCAGCTTGGAGGAGGATTTCGGCATCCCTTCCGAGCGCATCGCTCCCTTCTTCCGCGATGTGTTTCCTGCCTGCCTCATCGGGAAGGCTGATCTACGGGAACAATTGAGTGGCCACCTCGATGCGTGGGGCTGGCGGGGCACAGTTGATGAGCTGCTTGCGTACTGGTTCCAGCAAGGCAGCAAGGTCAATGAGACCGTCCGGAAGACCGTGCAACAGCTTCGTAGCCTCGGAGTGCCTATACATCTGGCGACGAATCAGGAGAAGCTCCGCGCGGAATACATGCACAGGGAGATGGGATACGGCGACCTCTTCACGGCACTGCATGCATCCTCGCATGTTGGCCATGTGAAACCTTCCCGTGAATTCTTCGCAACGGTCTTCGAGCACATCCCTGAGGAAGATCCGGCCCGCATTCTTTTCTGGGATGATATGGAGAAGAACGTGCAGGCTGCACAGGAATTCGGCTTCACGGCTCATCAATTCATCGATGATAAGGATTTCCTGACGAAGATGAGAGGATACTTTCCTGAATTGCATTAAGCCAGATTGGTAGTTGTAATGCAATTAAAATATTGTATAGTATCAATATGCGATTTGAAGGAATATTCTTTGATTTGGACGGTACGCTGGTTGATACCGTGCCGATTTGGAAACAGGCCTATAAAGAGAGTTTCGCGCCTTACGGCGTCGATCTTTCCGAGGAGCAGTTTCTCCACATTTGGCAAAACGCTCTCCGGCTCCCCAGTGCTTTGGCATATGTTGGCATCCAGCAGGCGGCGGAGGCTGACATCCGTAAGGCCCGAGAGCAAACCCATATGCATTTACTGGAAAGTTGTGATTGGAAGCCGCATGCACGGGAGACCTTGGAATCGCTGCAAGATATTGCGAAGCCTACTGCAATCGTGACGGGTTCTTACAAGCATTACCTCCCCATCCTGGATACTCGCCTCGGCATTTCCCAACTTGTCGGTACCATCATCACGGTGGATCGAGTGGGCGGTTTTGCAAAGCCTCACCCTCATGGTCTGCTGCTCGCCAGTGAAACGCTTGGACTCACGCCTGAAAAATGTATGTACGTAGGAGATCAGAGTATGGACATTCTCGCGGCAAAAGCGGCCCACATGACGAGCTGCCTCGTACACGAACCCCATGCAGATCCGCTTTTGCGAGAGCAGGCGGATATCGTCATTGAGCACTTGGGACTCCTGAGCGATCACATCCGTGAATAAGTATTGCTTTTATGGCGCATCTCCTCGCTCTCACTGGCCATCCTGCTTCCGGGAAGACGACATTCGCGATGGAATTGGCACACCGCTATGCTTTCGAGCGCATCAGTGGGAGCGAGATATTGAAGCGATCGGTTGCTACCGATCTCGATGAGAACAATCGACCGGTTCTCGCTACGAGAAGTGATTTCGACGTATACCATCGTCAGTGGAGGAAGATCCACGGGCTCGATGCCATGGCTGCATATATTTTGCGCCTCCTCGAATTGGAGCCAGAGAAAAGGATTTGTTTTGAGAATTTGCGGAACCAGCATGACGCGCTGCGCTTACGGGCAGCAGGTGGACTCGTCATCGCGCTCCAGTGTTCTTTCCAGGAACGTTTTGCCCGGGCGATACACAGGAAACCTGCCGCAGGATTGACGCCTGAGATATTTCAACGAGAGGAAGAGGCCGAGTACGATTCGCCCGATCCCTTCGGATCTCATGTTACAAAAATCATGGAACAGGCCGATATCAGCCTGGACTCCTCTCAACCAGTGGAGAAAGTCATGCACGATCTTATATCTGCCTTAAATGCACGCGGCATCCTATTGTAGACTTTCGCCCAGTGCAGGCCTGAGGAATTCGAGGAGTTCCAGTGACGTTTTCGGCCTTACGTCCCTCGGACTGACAAGTACATGAATGAGTCGCCTGCTTAAGCCAATCGCATCCGATACTGCCCCTTTTTCGGTGTAACCAGCCTTCATAATCTCCCGCAGTCGGTCTTTTCTCCCCGAAGCAGTAGCCGAGTATTCCAATGGTGTCGCTGCGCCCTTAAGAAGTGCCAGGATTGTCGCTGCCGCTGCGAACGTTTCTTCGGCAATGTCGACAATACATTCTTCTGTGCTCAGCACTTGCTCCGCTGCTTCGGGCGAGAGAAAGTGATAGAGACCGGGTTTGGAAATGACTGGTTCATCCGTCCGCTTGGAGAGTTCGAAATCCACGAGCCGTACTTGTGTATGGTCACCCGAAAGCCAGAGAATATTGGAAGGCTGGATGTCTCCATGAATGATCTTCTCCGCATGAAGTTGGGCAATAGATTGCAGAAGATGCACTGTTCCCAAAAATTGGTCTTGTCCCTGCACCAGGCGATAATCAGCAGACACGCCATCGACGAATTCGGTCGCGGAGAAAACGAAACCTGCGGCCTCGTCTCTCTCGTAGGTACGCAGCATCGGCGCAATACCATGCTTCAGAGTCAGGAGAATCCTGGCCTCGTTTTCAATACCTTTCGAGCGCGAAGGCACGATCAGTTGCTCGGTCTCAGCGCATGTCAGATCTGCAATCTTCAGCACACTGCGTTCTGCTCCTGTCATGGCAACGATTGCCGATCCACGCCGGGAGGGAATAATCCTTTCTGCACGCATGCCAAGACGATTGGTAACCGTTTCGACTTGGGCAGCCGTAAATGAATGCCGTTCAGCCATGGTGATCTGCGGAAGGTGAGATGGAAGAGCCCGTGTTCTTGAAACCGTATGCCCCAAGATCGGCGAGGCCGTGTTCCGTTGCCAATGCAAGAGTTTTTTCCAGATCACTGCTGTCTTCCTCTGTCACAGAATACACACAAGGTCCGAAGCTGGAGAGTCCCGCTGCAATTCGTTCTGCCCAGAGGGCTTTTAAGAATCGTTGCGTCGCCTCCGTCTGATGACTGACTTCCACTGCTTTCATGCCGACTGCATTCATTTGTTCGAGGTGTTGGCCAAAAGATTGCAGATCATGTTCCAATACGCTGGGCAGGATGCCGTGATACACGAGTGCCAGTGCAGTCAGACACTGGATATCCGCAATCGGCATCGCTTGTCTGAACAGATTGACTTCACGGCTACCCTCTACCAAAGAGAATGATGGATCGTAACACAGGCGCACTTTCCAATGCGAAGGCATTGCCGTATGGGAAATAATCGGCGGAATTGCATCGGGTATCCGTGCCGAAGAAGGTGTGAATGTGCGATCGGCGGGTTTCACTCTGTGTCCTCCATCTGCGATCATTCCTCCTTCCCAAAAGAGATTCACGCCAGCACCAGACGCTCCGCCTCGCTGTGTCAGTGCTACAATCTTTCCTCTCTCCAAAGCTTGTCTCCTTGCAGCCAAGGCTGCCGTAGCAGTCGCAAGGAGTAAGGTTGTCTTCGATCCCAAGCCCATGTGTTCGGGAGCTGCGCTTTGAATGGTGATATGCGATGGCTCGACAATTCCATTCAATCGTCCCACCAATGCCTCCACATCGCTCGTCGTGCGAAGTGATGTTTGTATCTTCTCGGCAAACTCGATTCTCCACACGTCGGCTGCTTTTGCAGAGACCATGGTGGAGAGACCATCCACCGCAACACCAAGGCCGCCATAGAGCCTGCCTGTCGCATGCCCGCAATCGAGCAATCCCATGTGTATCCTCGGCGAGCCGGTTACATTGACCGAATATTCGGAATTGTTCATAATAATATTGATTTTGTATTATTTTCCTCATAAAATCAAGTTCATGGAATCCTCCAATCTCTGGACACCTGAAATTGAGAAGAAGTACAAAATTGCCGACGCATTGGAGATTCAACGGATTCGCGACGCAGCGAAAGAAGCTCTTCTCATCCGCCTTCATTATGTATTGCAGCGTGATTGGGTGCCTGATTTCGAGAATTCAGGCATGAAAGATGCGGGTGTCCTGCTGCGTGTTCGGAATGCGACGTATAGGGAGGGCACGGGACCGGAGTGGATAGTGACTCTCAAGCAGAAGAAAAAAGATCAATCTATTCATTTCAATCAAGAGATGGAAGCCTCGTCAGTGAACCCAGCAGGGTTGTCCACGCTCGAAGCGGAAATGGATAGGCTCTTCGGTGCAAAGATCGATTTACAGCGCGTCGCCAAGTTAGATTACGACTACGCCAAGAGTGTTGGGCTCACGAAGCATCGCATGCTCCTGGAGAAGTATCGGGAGTCTTTCAGGGATGAGTACGATCAGATCATCCTCGCTCTTGATGAGCTACCCCAGCCTCTCGGCTACTTTGCGGAGCTTGAGGTGAAGGAAGCCATCCTTTTTCCTGAATGGGAAGCAAAACTTGGACTTCAGCAGGCACCCGTTGTGATGCAGGATTACGGCGATCTCGTGAAAGAACTCGACGGCGGCAACCGGAGAGTGTTGACGTTCTAAACGATCGTGAATGGAGAATATCTCAATTCCTCAGCTGAGATTCGTGCCTCTCGCCGATAGTGATATTCCTATGCTTGAACAGTGGCATGAAGACCTCGAACTCTCCCGGCGCTACGGCGGGAGAGACTGGCCAAGGAAATTCTTGAAAATGACACAACAGGATCCCCATAGGAAGGGCTGGGTGGCCTGGAGCGACGGCCTGAGAGTGGCATACATTGATCTTGAAATAGTCCCCCAAGAGTGCATCGGTCATATCGGGCTGGTCGTCCATCCAGCGCTTTGCGGGAAGGGATACGGCAAGAAGGCGCTAGCAGATGCATTGCAACTACCCGCTATCTGTGTGCTCAAGGAAATACGGGCAGGTATCGAGCAAGACAACACAGTGAGCATTCGCTGTTTCATGGCGCTTGGCTTCAGACAGCTGAATGAAGTGCCAGATCATGAAGGATGCCTGAATTTCTCCTACGAAATGCGGTAAGCTGCACCGCGTGACCATCAGAGAGTATATATCAACGGACCTCCCAGCCATTGGGCAGCTCACAATCGAATTACAACAACACATTGTCGAGATGGATCCCGAGAAATTGAACCGCGCAGCTTCCGCATTCGATGCCGATGCATACATTGATTGTTTGCTGAATCGACTCGTAAAAGAGAATGGGAAGCTCATTGTTGCCGAGGAGGGTGGCACGGTACGGGGCTTCATTGCTGGCACCATTCCTCCACAAGAACAGGATGATCTCCTCGATCATTATCCTGTGAAAGAAGGGAGAATTGATGAACTTATCGTTGCGGAAGAATTCCGAGGCAGAAACATCGGCGGCCTGCTCATGGAGGCAATGGAATCCTATTTCCATGAAGAGGGATGCGAGTACATCCGAACCGGCGTATTTGCCCCTAATATTTCTGCTCACCGTTTCTACGAGAAGCAGGGTTATGAAGATCGGTATATCGAGATGCTCAAGAAGCTTTGAACATGCTACGATCGAGCCATGCAAAAGGATTGCATTTTCTGCAAGATTGTCCATCACGACGCTCCGGCATACATCGTGTATGAAGATGAAATGGTCATGGCGATTTTAGATACCGATCCCATCACCGACGGGCACACGCTTGTGCTGCCGAAAAAGGACATTCTCGATATCCATTCGCTTGATCCAGAAACAGGAGGTCACATTCTGAAGGTGGCTCAAATGGTTGCAGATGCCCTGAAAGAAACTTTTCATTTTGAGGGTATTACGCTCATGCAGAGCAATGGAGCGTTTCAAGATGTTCCACACTTTCATCTCCATGTGTTTGGGAGAAGTCGGGCCATTCATGATATGGCGGATAGAATGAGAGAAGCATGATGTATCTGTCATTTTGAGGTGAAAGCGCTAGAATTTTTCTATGCTTCCCACTCCAGAAAACCAGCTTCGTTTCGGCATAAGACGTAGCACTGAATGGAGCGAGTTCATTGGCACACATGATCTACGACAGCCGGAGAACATACGAATACTTGCAAATATGGCGGAGGAATTTGCTGCATTAAATGCTGATTCTCCCTATACATCAGCCATTCGTCAGCGTTCGGAAGAGTTGCGGAAAATTGCGAATGCCCAGAGTGTTTTACACAGCAAGAGTACCGAGTGGGATGATGAAACTGAGGAGATGCATCATCTCCATGCACAGGTAGATCCAATACAGCGTGATCTTCTGTATTTCATTAATCAGGCCATAGAGCATGTCCCAGTTCCGCAGGCCACGGAACCAGATGAGATCAAAAATTCTGAGAAGAGAGGGCCAGGACAGCCCAAAAAAGCCAGATTTGAGGAGGCAAAAGGCATAGACAAATATGACCACATTTCATGGGATGACAAAAGTGCCAATATTAGAAAGAACTCCTTCATGTCCACACTCAGCAGGATCATGCTCTCAAAAGATGTGAAAGTTGGTGACAAGCGTGAGTGGAGCGTTTTATACAAAGAAGTCTTTCGAGAGCATCCCTATTCCCTTGAAGCATGGCGGCGTCTTGATAGATGCGTTCGCAGAATAGAAGCTATGACTATTGCTGCTGGGATCGGTATTGTTTTTTCTTTCGAAGGTGGCAGAGATGGCTTTTTGAAGCGGCTAATGTGAGCTTAGGGAACCCTACGGAACCACAGGGAATTTTGACGAAGGTACGCTCGAATCGTGGAAATCCCCACGACACAACAGAGCGGCATTAATTTGGATTTGATAGCGGCAATTGCATGTAATTATCTACATGAAATTGATGCACTTGCAGCCTTCTGTGCGCGATACCTTGAAAGTGCTGCCATTCATGATAGAGGCATCTCCCTCCAACTCTATCGCCAGTTTAAGACCGAGGAAATAACGGCACGCCAGATTCGTCATTCGATGAACTCGCTTCCCGATGTCACAGGCTCAATCTACTGGCAAAAAGGTGGAAAGTTGGAAAAGATTTGGGACAAGCATCGTTGTGAAGTAGAAGCGTACACACGGAAACAGAAAAATAAGCATCCCATCATCACCCAGTGGATTGCGTGGGAAGGACTTCCTGTACTCGTGCACTTCTATAAGTACGAACCCGACCCCGTAATGAAGCTGGAACTCATTCTTGGGCGCTACGAAAGCCCGACCCCCGAACTGCCACTTCAGACTATTGCCACCCTACTCCGATGCCATGAATTCTTGGTTCCTGAGTATATTGCTGCTGCTCTACCCCCATATACACGACATGAAACAAAATTCTTGACGATTGCCGAATATCTTCAGCAAACAATGCCAAAGAAATTGTATACTTTGCAATGCTTACAGAGGGTGTCTTGCCACGCCAGCAATGGAGTGGGAAGCCGAGACACCCTCCGTGAGCATCCAAGTGTTCCAGCTTCCCACTCCGCACATGGCCAGACTGAAACCACCTAAAATCGCTGTTCATGCGCCGATCTGGGGTATCTGTCGCAAGTCGGAAGAAGACAAAAATCGGCAGATCGAAAGCATTCCCGATCAGAAGAAATTGATTAAGGAACACTATGAACGGCGATTCCCACCAGAAGTCAGAGCTGCCCATCAATTGAGGTTCGCAGAGACAGCTCAGAGCGGATTCGTTCCAGGTTTGCCCACTGTTTCAGAAGTCTGTGAAGCCGCTGCAAAAGGGCAAGTATATGGTGTTCTTGTGTCCCGAGTGAACCGCACCGCCCGCAATCTCGAAGATTTAGGAAAGTTCAATCAGTGCGTTTCGGATAGCTCCATCCCATTTCTCGAAACTACCGATGGCAGAAGATATACGGGCGAGGACATCGGCACTATCATTCTGCTCTGTTTGGAGGGAGCTATGGGATGGCATGAGAGTGCAGAGAAGAGCCAAGTTGTGTATGATCGTATGCGTATTCGAGCGAAGGAAGGAAAACATATGGGTCGCAAAATGTTCGGTTTTAAACCACATCATGTGATTCTTGAAAATGGCGAAGTCATACGGCATACCGTGATTGATGAAGAACGCTTTCCACATCTGATGACTATGTTCCGCATGGTTGCAGCCGGAATGTCTTATCCTGATATTGAGCGATGGGCAGTGAAAGAGAAAATCAAACAGCGCAATGGGGAGCCGCTTGGGCACACAACCATTGCTGGAATCATCCACAATCCATATCCCAAAGGAGCGACACGCTATGATGGGGTTGTCTACGAGAATACCCATGAAGCGCATATCCCGCCCTCATTGTGGAATGCTGCGCAGGCAGGTGTCTCCCGCCGTTGTCGTCACACCGGCCGGAAGAAGAAGCAGGATTTGAGAAAACTGTTTCTCTATGGTGATACTGTGCATTGTGGGAAGTGTGGTGGTGTGATGAGCCCTTATAAAGTTACGAAGCAGAAAACTGGACAGAGCTATATTTTTTACGAATGTAAGAAACGCCACACGGGATGTAAGCAGCTCATCAAGCAACAAAAATTGGAAGGTCAAAAAGAGGATGGCTTGCGTGAGCAGTTTGATGCCATGTTGAGCCAATTTGTCATTAGTGATGATGTACTCGCAGAAATTCGTGAAAAACTTGCCGCATTGCATAAAGAAAAAGTGGCGACCCGTGAAGCAGAAATGGATGGATTGCGTGATGAGTATAAAGCCATAAATGCCGCCCTTACGCAGCAGGTGCTAGCTCTTGCAAGAGCAGATGCTCTAGGAGTTGGTCATGTGATCGAGGCTGAGATCAAAGAACTCAAAGACCGACTTGAATCTATACAGTTAAAACTCAACGCAGCTCACGATGAAGGGATGGATTGGATCGAAAAAGTCATTGGCAACTTCAAGCTGATCGAACTCGTACAGGAAGCCATTCTTTACGGTTCTCCCGTTGTGAAGGAGGCGATGGTCAGAGCAGTATGTTCGAACTTGAAAGTGCTTGATAAAAAGCTCATCCCAGAGCCAAGATCTCCATTCAAGGAGGCAATGAATCGTAGTGATGATAAGGAATGGTGGACGATCTCGGACTCGAACCGAGGACCTTTCGAATGTGAATCGAACGCTCTAACCAGCTGAGCTAATCGTCCAATGGATTGGCAGTGTAAGACCGATGCTGGGCTCGCGCAACCTCTCCCGCTTCACTTCCCAATGAACTCCGGATCCGCCGTTAGGCGGCTTTCTTCGGGCAATACCTGGTTTTGGTACTTACTGTTGGGCTTCATATGATATGGCGTTTCCGCAGGGCTCGTCATCTGTTCGAACGCCAATTGGCAAATACGCATGCCGGGATACAGCGCCACCGGCAGGCGGTTTAAGTTGCTGATCTCGAGCGTGATCGTTCCCGTAAAGCCAGGATCCACAAACCCCGCCGTCGAGTGCACGATGATGCCCAATCGCCCCAAAGAACTTCTTCCTTCCACGCGCACCACCAAATCATCCGGCACCGATATGGTTTCGCAGGTGACGCCAAGAATAAATTCTCCCGGCTGCACCATAAACGCTTCACCTTGGGCAATCTCCACGGTCCGCATATTGCCCTGAAACGTTTCGGGGCGTTTTGGGTCGAGAACCGGAAATTTGCTGTGATCGTACAACTTGAACGTGCTGCCGAGACGCAAGTCCATGCTCGATGCATGAATGTGCAACAAATCGAGCGGTACATCGATCTTCACCCTGCCGGAACGAATGGCCGCTTTGATATCGCGATCGGAGAGAATCATGGCCAGAGCGTAGCGGATAAAGGCAAGGAAGGTAAAGCCACCTTCCTTACCT
>CAYUWH010000011.1:40798-42138 GCA_964448615.1 uncultured Candidatus Peribacteria bacterium | reverse complement strand
GGATGGCCCTTTGGCCAGATCACGAGGGGGCGATGCCGCCCTCCGGTCAGGATGACCGTACCGTTTTCGAGCCGAGGGGCCTGACTGAGGCCTCCCATATTCAAAAACAGCGCCCGGTCCGCCGTTCCTTCGGGCAGGACGACACCTGCCTTTCGAACTTGAAGGATAACGGTGTAGCCCCCGATCATGAGGCCGGAGATGTCCCGAACCTCCGTTGTGCCGTCGTCCTCCGTGAACCGGATTCTCCCTCCCACAAGGGGAAGACGGAGGACTTCCTCCCACAAGCGATGGACCAGGGTCCAGTACGCGTCCAGTCGCTTGAGAGACTCCTCTTCTGAAACGTTTCGGTCCCAGTTCGCGACGTCCAGCAATTCCTCTTCGCTCATCTTTTTCTCCTGTCTTGTGTGAAAGGCCTGTTCTGTCCAAAATTTATCATAAATAATGATTTTGTCAATGAGGCATTGCGGATGAAGTCGGCAGAAAGACATCTATTGATCGACCGCAACCTTCCGAACATACAAACATCCTCGTCATTTCTCCGGCTGAGCGGCGTCACGGAATAGGTCTGATTTCTTCCTCCCTCTCTTTCTATGCAACCTTCAATTCCTGTATTTCATGCGGTACGCCTCGGACTCGTCGGGTTTACTGGCTTGATGTTTGCTGCTTCCGTCGGGCTTGCTTTTGCAGAAGAGGATCCCGGTACGGCAGGCTTGATTCGTATTTGCTATAACGGACGTGACGCTATGGTGAGCGCGAATGTACTCGGCGACTACACCTCGGATGGCGCCTACATTGGTTCTTGCATGGCACCCCCGCAGGCCACGGTTGCGGCAGAATCCCAAGAGCAAGAACAGCCAGCCGTATTTTCCGTGTTCGGCGAGGTGGACCAGGCTGAGCCGACCTATTTGATGGACGAGACGGTGCAGGTCCAACAAGAAGAGCAGCCGTTGCTGGAAACCCAGGCAGCATTGCCCGTTACGATCGAACTCTCGCCGGATTCCGGATCCTCCCACATGTCGATTTCTGTCAGCAATAGTTACAATGGGCAGAGCAGCGGATACCAGCAAGTCTGGGAGAATGGCCGATTGGTGCATTCGGCATCCTTCGGGTGGTAGGGGGAGAATATTGACTTATTACATAAAATAGTGTTAAATGGGCATCCTTCCTCGGAGTGTCTGAGGGGGGTGTCCATTAACAACACAAGGAGAATAAAAATGACGACTGCAACGCTCGAACAGCCCGTGCTCAGCGGACAAGCTTATGCGGCACGCGCCGCGCTGCTGACCCTCTTCGCAGAGACGGCGGCGGCCGAATACGATCCGCACCCCGTCGCGTTTCGC
>CAYUWH010000011.1:39192-40698 GCA_964448615.1 uncultured Candidatus Peribacteria bacterium | reverse complement strand
GCCCCGTCGCTCGCGAGCGACGGGGCTTTCGCATACAACCCTATTGCACAACACCGTTTATTCTGCTTCCATGCCCCTCTTTCGGGCATGGTAGGCCATATAGTTATTACAATATAGTATTGCTAAATTAGCAAATATAGAGTATAATAATAAGTCACCATTCGACATGGCACTTTCTCCCCAATCCGCAGCGGCAGCGCTCCACGCGATCGAGCAGCATCAGCGCATCTTGGTAATCCCGCATGCGAATGTGGATCCGGATGGCATCAGCTCCGCGATTTCGTGCTACCAGATGTTCCAGGCGATGGGGAAGGATGTCACGGTCATTTGCCCGGATACACTGCCGGAATCGCTCCGGTTTCTGCCGGGATTCGAGAAGCTTGAACGGGAAGTAAAAGAGAGCCAGGATTTTGTGATTACGGTGAACCTCGAAGAAGGCGTGGAGGTGGATAAACTCCGCTACACCGTTGAAGATCAAAAGGTGAATATCATCGTGGTGCCGAAGAAAGGCCGCATTCGTCCGCAGCAGATCCAGCTCGCTCCCGGCGAGCATAAGTACGATTTGATCGTGATCGTGGATACGGCGGATCTCGCGTTATTGGGATCGCTCTACACCGATCATATCGATCTCTTCTCGAGCGTGCCGATTCTCAATATCGATCACCACATCAGCAACACGCAGTTCGGGCAGCTCCAGCTGATTGATCCAACCGCCGCCAGCGCCACCGAGGTACTCTACAACTGGTTTACCCAGATGCCGGCGTTTCAAGGGAAGATCACGCAGGACATGGCCACGTTGCTGCTCACCGGACTTATCACCGATACGCGCAGTTTCCAGAATCCCAATACCACGCCGCACTCGCTCGAAGTCGCTGCGCAGTTGCTCGAGCTCGGCGCGCGTCAGCAGGAGATCATTCAGAATATCTACAAAACCAAGCCGCTCTCCACCCTGCGCATCTGGGGCCGCGCGTTGAACAGGATTCAGATCGATCCGGCCGCGCACATCGTATGGTCCGCGGTCAGCAAAGAGGATTTGGCGGAAATGGAAGCGCACAGCAAAGAGACGCACGGCATTCTCGATGAATTGATTTCCACGATTCCGGATGCCGACGTGCACGTCCTCTTTACGGAACTTGAAGAAGGGGGGCTCAAAGCGAGTATGCGCAGTTCGGCGGCGATCGATTCCAGTGCACTGGCCGGCAAGCTCTACGGCGGCGGAGGCCATGCGCGCGCCGCGGGATTCCGCGTGCGGTCGTTCGATAACTTCTCGCTGCAGGTGTTGGACTGTGTCTCGAAACTCAAAGAAGAGATGGCTCGTCAGCGCAAAGAAGCCGAGGCGGAATTGCCGCATCTGACTCCTGTCACCCCTGTCCCTCCTGCCACCCTTTCCACTTCTGTGCCCTCCAAGGAAGCTTCCAAGCCTGCCCCAATCGATGTCGTACGCAGTGTGCAGGACGAGAAGCCGAATACGGGCGGAGAGAGGGATATCATCCAGGATCTGACGAA
>CAYUWH010000011.1:36277-39092 GCA_964448615.1 uncultured Candidatus Peribacteria bacterium | reverse complement strand
TATGCGCCTTGTTCAACTGGCGAAAGCATTAGGCATGACCGGACAACAGCTCCGCAAAGAGCTGGAAACTGTCAATTTCGGCATCAAGCCGACGGACCGCGAAGTGCCGGATAATCTGGCGCAGGGTGTCTTGCGCTTCGTGGCGGGCAAGCATGGCATTAAGATCGATGTATCCGTGCTCGGGCCGGGTTTTGAAGAGCAGGACGGGGTGTTGGTGCGGGACGAGCGTCCTGTTGAAGCTGCTCCCAAACCTTTGAACGAGGTGGAAGTGAAAGAATCGGAGAAGGTTGCTTCGCGCCAAGAGGCGTTGCATGTCTTGCGCAAGCTCACGCTCGACGATGTATCAAAAGATGCGATCAAGCGTCAGCAGGCCAAGCTAACAAAAGAAGAGCAAGAAGAGCGCAAGCGCGAGGAGAAGGCGGCCCCGGTGCTGCGTCAGCGTCCAGATACGCAAGTGCAGCAACAGATTAAAAAGAAAGAAGGAAAAGTGCTGCTTCCGTCGCAGATCACGGTGAAAGAATTCGCGGAAAAAGCGGGCGTGCAGGTTCCTCAGGTGGTGCAGGCGCTTCTGAAAAACGGCGTCCTTGCGACCATTACGCAATCCATCGATTTCGATACGGCTGCGATTGTGGCGGCAGAGCTCGGTGTGACGGTTGAGAAAGAGCATGGTGCCGCAAAGGCCGAGGATTTGCTTAGTAAAAACTTGGAAGAGTTGCTCAAAGACGAACCTGAAAATCTCGTGTCGCGCGCGCCGATCGTCGTCGTGATGGGGCATGTGGACCATGGCAAAACGTCCATTCTTGATGCGATTCGTTCCACCGATGTGGTCGCCAAGGAATCCGGCGGCATCACGCAGCATATCGGCGCCTACCAAGTGACGTATCAAGGCAAGCCGATCACGTTCCTCGATACGCCGGGACACCAGGCCTTTACGGCCATGCGCGCGCGCGGCGCCCAGGTGACCGATATCGCCATCCTGGTTGTATCTGCGGAGGAGGGCATCAAAGAAACCACGATCGAGGCCATCAATCATGCCAAAGAAGCGGGGGTGCCGATCATCGTTGCCATCAATAAAATGGACCGCCCGAATGCCGACCCCGATCGCGTGAAAGGGGATTTGGCAGGACAGGGTCTGCAACCCGAGGAGTGGGGCGGTACGACAGCGATGGTGCCCACGTCCGCAGTGACCAAGCAGGGGATTCCGGAGTTGCTTGATCACATTTTGCTCATTGCGGAGATGGAAGATCTTAAGGCGAATCCCAAGCGTAAGGCGGTGGCGACGGTCATTGAGAGCCACCTTGATCCTTCGCATGGCGCGCTGGCGACGGTTATCGTGAATGCCGGAACACTGCGCGTCGGCGATGCATTTATCTGCGGACGGACGCTCGGGAAAGTGCGTGCGCTTTCCGATGCCAATGGAAAGAAAGTCTCGGATGTACCGCCTTCCGGACCGGTGCGCGTATCGGGATTCGATGCCGTGCCGCAGGTCGGTGATATTCTCCAGGTGGTCGGATCCGAGCGTGAGGCGCGCGATCTTCTTAAAGAAATCATGGAAACACTCGGGGCGCAGCAGAAGAGGGGATTCGCCGATCTTGTCAGCCGCTTGCACGAAGGCAAGGTTCCTCAGTTGAAGATCGTCGTGAAGGCCGATGCGCAAGGGTCATTGGAGGCGATCCAGGTCTCACTGGAGAAACAGGAGGTCGAAGGCGTGCAGGTGAAGGTGATTCACGGCGCCATCGGCGCGGTGACGGAGAGCGATGTCATGATGGCCTCGGCGTCGGATGCGTTGGTGATGGCGTTCCGCGTCATGGTCCCGGCTCCCGTGCAGCGCACGGCCGAGCGTGAGGGCGTGCAGATTCGCGAGTACGATGTGATTTATAAACTGCTCGAAGAAGTCGGTGGATTGCTCCAGGGTCTCCTCATTCCGGAAGAGCAGGAGAAGATCTTCGGTCATCTTGAAGTGAAAGGCGTGTTCCTCACCAAAAAGAGCGAGCAAGTCATCGGAGGACGTGTGCTCGATGGCGTCATCAAGCGTGTAAGTTTCCGCATCAAGCGCGGAGAGGAGATGATCGGTACGGGCCGTATCACGTCATTGCGCAAAGTTGATCAGGATATCAAAGAGGCAAAAGAAGGCACCGAGTGCGGTATGCGCACCGAAGCCACGCTTCCTCTGGAAGTCGGCGATATCCTCGAGGCGTATGCGAAGGAATTTAAGAAGAAGGAGGACTGAGAAAAGTATTGAGTATTGAGTATCTTGTATTTAGTATGACGATTTTGCTCAATACTAAATACTATATACAAAATACTTTTATGACGGTTGATTCGGCACCTTCAAGCCGGGGAATGCCTCTGGGTTTTGTGTTCTCGCAAAGCCATTTGCATCCACCTTCCGGGCATAACGCCACGATCCGCCCTTGATGTATCCGGCCACAAGTTGGATCGTCTCTTTGCTGGTGATGGGTTTCATCATGTTCAGCACGTCATCGAAGTCCGCTTTGTTCTGCAATAAGCGCATGACGTTCTTATGGGCCAGGCTTCCCGAAGATGGCACCAGCTCATCCGCCAAATTCTTCATGGTTTCACGGGAAGTGGGATTGGCCTGATAGGCAAGAAGTGTTTTGTTGTTCTTCGCGTAGAGACCGAACAGTGTTTCGATCGCCGTGCCCCATTCCTTTCCCTGCATGCCGTACTTCGGGGCGAGGGTATACACGAAGCGGTCGTTATTCAGCAGTGATGCCGATTCCATGATCTGATTGCGGTTTTTGCCGGTCAGGAAATCCGGGTTGAGGATGTACATCATGGCTCCACCGTAGAT
>CAYUWH010000011.1:16976-36177 GCA_964448615.1 uncultured Candidatus Peribacteria bacterium | reverse complement strand
TTGATTTCCTGAAGACGCGTGAGGATTTTCTCGATCTCTTTCACCTCCAGTGGATTGCGCGTCTTGGAAAAATTTGTCGGGAGCGCGCTCATGGATCGCTGCGCCAGGCGGAACATGTCCCATGATTGCTTCGATTGTTCGAGGCGGAACTTGGTGGGATCGGCGATCATGCGGTTCACGTTGCGATCCGCACGACGAAGTGCATTCATGGTCTTGCCGTCCTGCGCTTCAGGTGCAGAGTCGGGGAGCCGGAGTCCTTCAAAACCAGACATAAATAGGCGTTATGGGCCAGGGTTAGGATTTGGGTTGGGATTCGGTTGTGGTGCTGGCGGCTTGGGATTCAATGCTTCGTCGACCTTGGCGCGGAGATCGGTGAATTGCTGGGGGGTGAGACCGGTATTGAGTTTTCCATCTTTCTGCAGACGCATGAGAATATCTACGAGGTTCTTATCGTTAATGTCTTTTCCTTCACTGTTTTGTCTCACGGTATTGCGCAAATTAATAATCACGTCGCTTTTCGCATCAGGACGCGCAGCAGCAGTCAGGGCCGCCTCGATCTTGCGTTTTTCAGCAGGAGTTTCTTCTATCTTCTTCTCAATGATTTTTCTCGTGTCTGCATGCAAATCCAGTTTGTCCTGACTTCCCAAACTCTTCAGCACATCCCCCAGTTTCCCCTGACTGAGCGCATAGTTGAGCGTTTGCGGTTTAAGTTTCTGCGCAAGCTGCAACAAGCTCTGGCTTCCCGGCATCGGCAGCGGCATCGCGAGCGGCAACTTGGCGGCGACTTGGCCGTAGCCCTTGCCGGTCTCGCGGATCTTGTCCGTGATGGCCTTGGAGAATTTGCCGGTCTCCAGCGCCGCGAACACGCCGACCCACATCACGCCGAGCGACATGGCGAGCCAGATGATCTGGTACAAGCTGTTGATGCCCGAGATCAAGGGGTAGCTGATCCCGCCGAGCGCACCCGCCGGCATGATCAATGCGGCATTGATCATCGTGTACCCGATGGCGAGCGGCACCGCGGTCACCGCAGGCAGGAAGGCCGCCGCCAAGAAGTTATCCATGAGCTTCTCCTTCGGACTGAAGTTCGCGAGAACCTTGTCCATGAACGGCAGATACGTCAGGAAGTAGAATGGCATGAACGCGATCGTGATCCAGAGCACGGGAATACGGATCAAGAACGCGACCGCCATCGCGAGGAGCGGGAAGAAGAGGGCGACGTGGATCACAAACACCACAAGCTGGCGCATCACGAACGCGATCATCTCTCCCACGTTGCCCGCGCCGATGGGGCTGGGCATGCGCGCGAGCGTGCCGAGGCGCGCGTGGTTGATCACCAGCCCGTTCAGGGTCGTGGTGACGGACGACATCGTGTTGGGGTTCATGACCACCGTATGGCGGCACATGAGGCCCGTATCGCACTGCCAGCGAGGATCAGCGTTGCGCAACGCGGTTACTTGCGCGGGAGTGGGGAAGAACGTTGCGTTATCCACGACCACACAGGCGCAGCTAAAGAGGGGATCCGCTGTTCCGGCGGCCCCTGCATTGATCGGCACACATTGCTGTCCATCGGGCGGAGGCACGAGCCGGGGCTGACCGTTGACGGTTTCCGCCTTGCCGCTGAGCACCTGGCGGCATTGCGTCGTGAGAAGGCTCGGGATTCCATAGATCGCACTCGTCGCGACGTTCGCCACGTCGAGGATCACGCGCGGGAAGAACCACGAGAAGTTCACGAGCACCACGGCCATCACGAACTTTCCCACGTTCTCGGAGATAAAACTCTTATCGGCTTTGATGACGGTATAGATCGCCGCCGCCACGAGCAGGAACGCGAAGATTACGTTCATCAAGTCGCGTGCCAGCTGCCAGATCTGGTTCAGCATCGTCACCAAACTTCCTCCCGCCCCCAGGTCGAACATGACCTGCGGGTTCAAGAGCATCATGATCAACGTGAAGATCGTCCACGTTCCGATATTCAGGTATTGCACCACTTGTCCCATGAACGTCGAGATCGCGGTCTGCACGCTCTGATCAAAAATGTCTCCGGGCGCGGCATGCGCCACTGGAATGCTCAGGATCAGAAGCGTCAGGGCCCCTCCCCAGGTGATGAGTTGTTTGTGTGAGGGCATCAGGACATCTTACCATGTTTCAGCTTTTTCTTCAATGTTTTGACCCGTCATTCCAAGAGAAAAAGGCAATACCTCAGAAATATGCTTACAACATGAAACGAGTTTAAAGGCGAGTATAATTTGTATTCATCAAAAACAAAATAAAAAGGCGCATAACAATGTTTTTGTTTACTTTAAGCCAATAATTTAGAGTATAAAAAGTGTACACTCAATTGAGTAATTTTCTTGCACTACTCAGGGTGAGGTGAGTACTGTTTGTGCACATGTCGGCTTCGTTGCTTAAAGCATTGTTCAGCTCACAGACGCGCGTAAAGCTGTTGTCTACATTTTTGCTTCATCCGGAGGAGGAGTATTTTATCCGTGAATTGACCCGACTGCTCAATGAACAGATCAACTCGATCCGCCGCGAACTGGAAAACTTGCGCCGGGTAGGTCTGGTGAAGGCACGTCACAAGAATCGCAAGAAGTACTATCGCATCGATACGGAGTTTCCCTTGTTCCAGGATTTGCGCAGTTTGTTCAGTAAGGCGGTGCAAGGGGAGAGCCCGTTTGTGGTGAGTTTGCGCAATTTGCCGAACGTGAAGTTGATTCTTCTGGCCGGAAACCTTTGTGGAACCGATAGCAAAGTGGATCTTCTCCTGGTGGGTGATCTGAAAAAGGAGGTCCTGGAAGCCTTGCTGGCCCAAGATCCGCAGATGAAATACGTGAAATACTCGATTTTCTCGGAGGCAGACTTCCTCTATCGCTTGAGTCTCAAAGACCGGTTTGTCCTCGAAATTTTAAACGATCCACGCCATTTGCTTGTGTTAAACACGCTTCAGAAGCAAATAGAGGAGGCTCAGGGGAAATGAGTATTTAGTATAAAGTATTTAGTATGAGAGATTTGGACTCATTAACGCGTTTTTTTCGTTGCAACATACTGGATACTCAATACCAAATACTTCGCCATTTTGCCCTTTACAGCCCCTTTCTCCATCTGTACCCTGTCTCTACTCATGCCATCCCCCATTCTTCACGATCAGGCAAAAGGCTATCTTAAGAACGTCCCTGCGATTCTTCCGGGCTACACCGTGCGCGTGCACGAGCGTATCCAGGAAGGCAACAAGGAGCGTATTCAGATGTTTGAGGGATTGGTGATTGCCGTCCATAAGGGCCACGTGAAGACGGATGCGTCGTTCACGGTGCGCAAAGTCGTGTCCGGCATTGGCGTGGAGAAGGTATTTCCGGTGCATTCCGGCGTTATTGAGAAGATTGAAGTGAAGAAGGTCGCCAAGACCCGCCGCGCGAAGCTGTACTTCCTCCGCGGACGCAGCGGTAAGGCCGCTCGTCTGAACGAGCGCTTCACAAACGAAGGAGAATTCGCGATCGCCGTTGCCCCTGTCGCCGCCGCCGAACCTGTTGCAGAGATGAAGACAGAAGAGGTCGCCGCTCCTGCTGCTGAAGCAGCAGCTGAACAGCCTGCAGCCTAACATTGATTTTTAGGAACAGCGGACCTTACTAAGGTCCGCTGTTTTTGTATCTGCTATTATTCATCCATGCGTTGTGTGCTCATTGGAAACTATGGCGTGGGGAACGTGGGGGATGAAGCACTCAGAGAGTATTTCTTGGAGCGGTTTCCCGAAATCGAGTGGGCGGTTCTTTCGGCAAGGCCGACATCTAAAGAATATCCACGCTTACCGACAGGAGTTCGGTCGCTTCTCTTTACGCCGTGGTGGAAGACGTTTCACATCATTCGGCAATCGGATGCTGTGGTCTTCGGTGGTGGATCGCTGTTTACGGACGTGGAATCATGGTTGGCGTGTGTGGTATGGGGAGTGCATGCAGCCGTTGCCGCCTACCTTCGAAAGCCGATCTATTTGGCGTTTCAAGGAGTCGGTCCGTTTCGAACGAAGAGGGGAGAGTGGATTGCGAAGTGGGTGGTGAAGCGAAGCGTGTTTGTATCGGTTCGTGATGAAGAATCTGTAGCAAGAATTGAGAAATTTAATTTGAATAAAAAAGTAGTTCTATCTGCTGATCCTATATTTATCTCTTTACAAAATAAGAAATCAGAACGTATAAAAAATGTGATCACAGTGGTACCTCGACATAATTCGGATTCGTTCTTTTTTGAGCGATTGACTGCGGTTATCTCTCAGGTTCCAGCAGCAGATCTGACGCTTGTCTCTCTGCAACCTGACGATGCTGGCGAGCGAGAGGTGATTCGTCAGTTGGAAATTGTGGTAGAGCGTCCGGCTGCAGTGGTGGAGATTGCCACTCTGCAGCAATTGGCAGATGTGGTGGCAGATTCCTCCCTGGTAATCACGCAGCGCTACCATGGGGCCATTGCAGCCCTCTGTATGGGGGTTCCAGTCGAGATTTGCAGTCAGAAGAAATCAGATAAGCTCTGGGCGTTGCAGCAGGCGATTGCGAATGGCAATGCCGGGGCCGAAGTGGCAAGGTTGCGGGCATTGGCGATGGATGGGGAAGTGGCGTTAAAACGGGCGTTGATTGCTCCCATCCCCTAACCCCTTCCCCGCTTTCGACCCTCACCCCTACCCCTCTCCCACGGGAGAGGGGACGAGTACTTGTTCACATGTAATACGACAAAGCCCCTTTCTCCCCGTGGGGGAAAGGGGTTGGGGATAGGGGGTCAACATTGTAAAATCCCCCAATTTGCGGTATAATTATGAGATTTTTTCAAACACAAATTTATGACCGTCACGACGCCAGAACGTGCCCCCGTTACGCCGGAGAATCACATCAGAGATTTCTTGGGCGCCCTGAAAGCGGAGTTCGATCGTGAGAATAATCCACTCAAGCGTACCGAGTGGGTGCGTGAGCGCGTGAAGACCATGACGCAGGAGCAGTTAGCGGTGTTGGATCAGAAAATCCGCGAAGGCGCGACGGTGCCGGGCGTGATCTTGGATGCGCAGGCACGGGAGATCATTCAGAAAGTTTCCGCCGAGCGTCTTGCAGAACTTAAAAAGCAAATTCAAGCAGGGAATACGAGCGGATCGTTGCTGGAAGGTTGGACCAATGCCGACATGCTGAAAGTGGGAGTGGCGGCGACGGGCGTGAGTATTTTCTCGTGGATGTTTTTCAAGAACATAAAATTGCTTGTCTCGAGCCCGCTGACATTTTTTAAAAGCTTTATTTACACGACTTCGAGAGATGAAACGGGCAGAGTGAGACGACATTTCAATGTCGGTCGTTCGCTCATCAATACGGTCGTGATGCTCGGTTGCGGCACGATCGGTGCCTTCATGAGTGCAGCGTATATCGAACGCTTCCTGCAGAAAGTGGGTCTCAAGAAACTGACGGCGGCAACCGAAGCGGCCAAGCCGCTTGGCGGAGTGGCGACGGGTGCCGTGCCTACTGCTCATAATTTGCCGCAAAATCCTTCGTTTGAGACGATCGATATCGATACCGGCAAATTGCCGGAGGTGAAATCATCTGACACCGTGGATCAGGCTCGTCAGATTATCGGGACGGATTTGCCGTTGCCGAATACGCCAGCGAAAGAAAAACCTGATGTGCAAAAAGATCCCAATGCGCGTCTGCGTGAATTGAATCAGAAACTTGCCGAATCAAAAAATAAGGCTGGCACATTTACGCTCGTTGATGCATATCGTCTGCAAGCGGAACTTGAGCTCCGCAATGCCGAGAAATTGATGACTCTGCCGGATAAAAAGAATGAAGTGCTTGCCGCGCAAATGCGTGCGACGTACTGCGAGAGTTATTCTAATGCGCTGGCGAAGTATGCAGAATTGATGATCCGCTATGAGGACATTAAAAACGTGGCGGCGAGCAGCGGTGTGAAATTGGATCCCGCCGAACTCAAGGCTGACACGGATATTTCCGCCCAATTCCAGAATGTCGTGAATCTTGCGAAAGCCAGATTGAAAGCGGGATTTGGCAAGAAGGGTGATGCTTCTGCCATGTCCAAGACCGAGGCGGATTTGTGGGAAGCGCTCAAGGGTCCAGATGTGAAGCCTGATGGCAGCACGGATGCGAACAAAGGATTGCCCATGTTTGAGGCGTCGTTGAACTTGTTGATGCGTCGATACGAGGAGTTGTTAAAGACAGCCAATGGCACGGTAAGCCCTGAATCCCATAGCGATCAGCTGGTGGTCGAAGATATGAACAAGCGTGTGATCGCGTGGCTAATGAAGAATGACAACAAGGACCTGGCAACAATGCTCAGTGCCAAATCCTCAAGGGGATTTACCCTTAAGCCCTCCAAGACGGGTGGAAGAGATACATTGCCTGGTGGAGTGTGGAATATTGCTTGGGATGTCAGATCAGACATGCCTGAACTCTATAAGGGCAACAGATCATGGAGTGAGTATTTATGGAAATTTGGCGGTCTTTGGCGTGAGCGTGCCGATCTCGATCTGAAACTGAGTCACAACGGTCTCGCGGAACTCTTCAAGAAGGTATATAGCGAGTCCGGGGAAAAAACGAACGTGAAACCCGAGGAGGCGTATAGCGTGTACGCCCGCCATGCCCAGTCCCTTACCGATCGTGAGAAAGGATTGGCGGAATTCAAGCACAACGGAAAGATCAACGTAGGCATGCTCACGGAATTGCAGCAGAGCATGGGTAAATATCAAAATGAGCGCTTCCGCCTCAGTGTTCTCCGTTCGCGAGACCGCAAGGGCGCGAGTGGCGGAGGAGATGTGAGCATGTGGACTTCCACATCCGCAGAGCTAGCACAGCAGTATGAGCGATTCATGTTTGCTCAGCAGGAAGATTCCACCAAGCGCATGAGCAAGCACTTGGACGAAGTGGAGAAAAATGTGCTGAGCATAGGACCTGCTGAAATGATGGAGCAAAACTGGAATGAGAACGGTCGTATGTTCATCGGGAATGTGGCGAACCTGATGACAGATGTGCAGACATATATGATTCCGAACTTCGGCAGCATCTGGGGTATGAACTTGGATTTCGGCAAAAAGATGAAGGGCTATTTGATGGGAGATTTATATGTGTTGCTCGGCTGGCCGAAATACACGGAAGGACCAAATAAGGGTGAATGGAAGGAGCCTAAAGATTTCAAGCCCGAAGAAAAAGATGCGATGATCAAGAAGCAGAAAAGCATTAAGACCACGATCGAGGAATTCCTGGCCGAAGGAAAGGCGGAACGCAAGCCGGGCATCTTCGAGCGCATGAAGGAGACGACTGCCTTGATGGGGGACATGTCCTCCGAGGCAAGCAAAGAGCAAATGCAGAAATGGATGGCGAAAGATACGGGTCCCATTAAAGATGCGCCCCAGTTGGCAAATGTTCGCATCAAGAGTGTCAGCGAAATTCCGGCAATTGCGGCTGCGAACGGCTGCACAAAGTCGCAGGTGATCGCACACTGCTGCGAGCAAATTTCTGTTGATACCGATGCATACTTCTCTGCGTATGGAAAGATGCTCAAAGGCTTCCACGATGTCATTGGCACGCATGGCGATTGGGAGCAGGAATTGAATAACCTGGCTATCAAGCAGGGCGAAATCCTTGTCGGATGGATAATCGCAATTTTGGGTACGGGAGTGGTTGCTATCTATGTCCTCTCCAAGGTCCCTGGCATCATTGGTCGCGTGGCTTACGGAGTTGGTGCAGCTCCGCTTAGAACCACTCGCATGCTTATGGGTAGAGGGTACTTCCCGTCTACCGGCAAGCCTGTCTTGAATGGTCCTGTTCCTGGTGGCAGACCTACACCATTGCCCACGAATCGTCCTCTTCCAGGTGGAACTCCCGTAGAACCCGTAAGGCCTACTCCCGGCACCAATCGTCCGGTGCCTACACCTGAGCCAGTCAGGCCACGCCCGACGACGGGTCCTGCCATTCCGGAGCGTGCGCCAGGCAGAGTTCCAGTGGATCCAGATGTGGAGCGTTTGTTGGCACGTGCACGCGCTGAACGTCAACTTTCAGAAGTCGCTGCAGATAATATCCGCCGTTCCACCCAAGCACAGAAAATCTTTAAAGGCGCAAAGGACGCCGCTGAAATACAGAAGTTGGCAAAAGCTGCGAACAGGGCCAGCTTTACAGCGGCGCGCGGCGTGGCGGGCATTACCGGGGCATTCGATGTGTTCGGTGTCTATTTGGCTGTTTGTGCCTACCAAGAGCTTGGTGTGAAAATTAAAAACACAGATAATCCAGGTCTCAAAGATGTGTACGCCACAATGCAAATAAAAGAAGTGAGAGTAGGCGCTGTGTATGCCACCTGTTTCATTATTAACGGTCTTGCGCTTGTTGTCGGAGGGACGATATTTGCAGCTTGTTCTATTGCGACCTTACCAGTGACACTTGTGACTCTAGGTGCTTCGTATGTAGCCGATGAGCTGTACGATGCTGCTGAAACTTGGACAAAGAGTGCTCAGGATTGGGCAAACACCGCTGATGAGACAGAAATTATGCGGAAACTTGAGGAGTTGAGACCCGGTAACGCCAGTACATTTTGGGCACTCGGTCTTGCGGCAAGCAGTGCGAGCTTGCAAGAAGGATATAAAACCGCAGAGGGTTGTAATGAAGGAACGCGTATGACGTTGGTTCATGCGTACTTCATCCACAAGATGTCAGGTGTGAGTTTGGATATGTCTCCGGAACTCGAGAAAAAGTTTATGGAGTTGCAGAAGGCAGACCTTGGCCCTTATGCTGATCTCGAAGAAAAAGAAATAAATACAGGCAAAAATTTGGGCTCAGAGCGTCAAAGACTTTTGCTGGAAATGTTACGACCACTCCGAAAAGAAGCTGTATCGGATGCGGTGATGTACATGATGATGCGTGCTGATAAGAAGGTTACGGGGGAAGATCTGGAGGCTGCAATCATGCATGCACGCGTGCGTGCAAGGTCCCGTGTCTTGAAAAAAGCCGAGGAAGAGGAGATCAAAAAGGCAGAAGCAGAAAAACGAGAGCCCAACCTGCAGAAGGAGTATCTTGCTGTGAAGGGGCCGGATGGGGCCATAGTTCAGTATGACCTTTCGCAATATGCAGGAATGGCGATCGGTAATCGTAATTTTCATAAGAATCAAAGTCCCGAAGAAGTGATTAATGCATACCGAGCTACGTTTAGTGATGGGTCGGCAAAATTTCTCAATACGATAAAAAAAGAAGTCCCAACACTCAATACTGAAAGTGGCAGCGATCTCAAAAAAATGGCCCATGAGCGGATACAAGGTGAGATCATCGATCGGCTTGATCCTTTCATAACTCGTCTCCGTGGTAAATTCTTAGAGCATTTTAAAGAAGGCATTTTCACGGGTCGTTTGGATGCCATTGTGCAAGAGCGTATGCAGTACGCACTATTCACACTCATTCGTCATAAGCTTGCAGGTGAGGTGCAGGCATTGCTGGATAAAAACGGTGATGCCAGTGGCAAGGATATCGATGCAATAACTCAAACAATGATTAAATTCCTTTCTGCTGACGAAGGAAGTAATCTGAGATTTGATGGATTGGAAGCCTTGGCTGATAAGATGGATTTACATGGCATGAGTTCTGGGGCGCACAATTCAGTGCTCCTGACTTCCGCAAATTTGCACCAAAACATCATTAAGGACACAAACACTCCAGCATTCCTAGAGTTTGTCATGGCGCATCCTACTTTCTTTGCCAAAGAGCAAATGCCAAAAGATGTGAACGCTGTTCTTAGGTTAACATTTGGAGTGGCTGAAGAAAAAGAGCGTTATCTCACCAGAAATAATTTCACATTGCCCGGAGAAGCGGATCGCGCCTTTTTGGGGAGTTATGCCACCTTCTTGTCAACCACGTATGCTGAGTCGCTTGAAGAAAAGAAGAAATTCATGAGTGAGGAAGAGTTTGGGCGTTTGGTAAAGCTGAATGAAAATATGATCAAAGAGATCAATGCCCTTAATGATCCTGCATATAAATGGCATATCATGCCGGATATTTTCCGTGGTGCCAAAGAAGATAATGATGCTGCATATCAGCGTAAACTGAAAATGATCGCAATATTGCCTAGAGTGAAAGAGCATGCACTCAGATTGGAATCGTACGAACGTCTTGTGCTTTCTAATAAGGGTTTGTTGCATTCTCACAATTTAAACACGCTGATCACACCCCGTCCCGATGGCAGTATTACCTTTCTGTCAGACAATAACTGGGGTGTGCTCTTTGCGTTTGGTGGCAAAGGGAAGCAAGTGCGGTACGATCGGGAGGAATGTCTCAAGCCGGAAGGAAAAGAAGTGCTCGATGAGAGTGGTTCGCCCGTTGGGCGGATGCGCTGCAAAAAAGTGGAAGGGCAATTCCGCGACGGCACGCCGCGTTTGCAATATCAATGGACGTTCGAGCCTGCGAAAGAACAGGTGCTTCCCATCAATCGGGTGACAGGTCAGGTGGATTTCCCGCTCAACGCCTTTAACAACGGCAAGCCAGTGATAGCGAACCCAGAAAAAATTGCAGAGCTCTTGGATGGCGCCATCCTCACGACCACGCTTCCAGGCGGTGTGACGGTCAAGGGTGCTCTTACGTCGGAAAAACGCGGCGATCCCGGCGAAGAGGTTCTGTTCTGGTCGCTGAAGAATGTCCAGGTGCAAGAAAAGCCCGGCCAACCCTTTGTCTCTGCGGATACGGATCCGCGATTCAGCCACTTTAACCTCACGGGTCTCATGAAGATTGAGGTGCTCGAATCGTTTGCGGGAGGCGCCCGGTCCGCCAAGTTGTTCTTGACCCCAAACATGCATCTGAGAGCTCTTGATAGCGCCAACCGCCAGCCCGTGTCGTACAGGCTCGAAAAGGGCAGCGTCAGCATGGTCGCCAATAAGCTTGTGGGTTGATTCCTTACACTCGCTTCCTCTGGTCTTTTAGGCTAGAATTGGCGGGAAATGGATATTCGAAACTTCTGTATCATCGCGCATATCGATCACGGGAAGTCGACGCTTTCCGATCGCATGATCGAAATGACCGGAACCCTGCAAAAGCGGGAGATGAAAGAGCAGACCCTCGATATGATGGATCTGGAGCGCGAACGCGGGATTACCATCAAGCTCACACCGGTGCGGATGGAATACAAAGGCGTGCAACTCAACCTGATCGATACGCCGGGTCATACCGATTTCCGCTATGAAGTGAGCCGCTCACTTGCGGCCTGCGAAGGCGCGATTTTGCTCGTGGATGCGTCGCAAGGAATCCAGGCGCAAACATTGGCGGTGCTGACAATGGCGATGGAGCATGACCTGACGATCATTCCGGTGCTCAATAAAATCGATCTGCCTGCTGCCGATCCCGAGCGCGTGAGCGAGGAAGTGGTGAAACTGATTGGTTGTAAGAAGGAAGAGATTTTGAGAATTTCTGCGAAAGAGGGGAAGGGTGTGCCGGAACTTCTCGATAGGATTTTGGAAAAGATTCCGGCTCCAGCCGTTTCCCCTCTCCCTCAGGGAGAGGGGCCAGGGGTGAGGGGCTCCCGCGCCCTGATCTTCGACGCCGTGATGGATAGCTACCGCGGCGTGGTCGCCTATGTGCGCGTGATCGATGGTGCGTTCCGCAAAGGACAACAGGTGCATCTGATCGGATCAAAGTGGCAGTTCGAAGTGCAGGATGTCGGGCATTTTCAGCCGAAGTATGTGGCGGATAAAGAACTCGGTGAAGGATCCATCGGTTACATCGTCACCGGTGCGAAAGACGTGCGCCAGGTGCGCGTGGGTGACACGATTGCATCTTCCCCGGCGGCTCAGCAGCTTCCCGGGTATAAGCAGGTGCAGCCGATGGTGTTCGCCGGACTCTATCCATCAGAAGCCGATGGGTATCCGGATTTACGCGATGCCCTCGAAAAACTCTCGCTGAACGATGCGGCGTTGCAGATGGAGCATGAGCGCAATGCGGCGCTCGGGAACGGATTCCGCTGCGGCTTCCTTGGCCTGCTCCACTTGGACATTATTCAAGAGCGTTTGGAACGTGAGTATGATTGCGATCTGATCGTGACGGCGCCGAGCGTGATGTACGAAGTGAAAATCATGTCGAATCAGCCTGCGGGCGTGGTGCGCGCGAGTTTATTGAAACACGATGAACCTGATGTCGCACGCATTTCGAACCCTGCGGATTTTCCGGATGCGGCGTTGATTGAAGAGGTTCGTGAGCCATGGGTCGCGCTTGAAGTGGTGTGTCGCTCCGAAGACGTGGGTGCGGTGATGACGCTCGTGCAGGATCGCCGCGGCATCTACAAAGGGTTGCAGTACTTGGATGCCGGGCGTGCGCTCCTCACCTTTGATGTGCCGCTGCAGGCGATCGTGTTGGATTTCTTCGATAAACTGAAGTCGTCGACATCTGGTTATGCGTCCATGAGCTATGAACCGCTCGGCTATAAGTCTGGAGATTTGGTCAAGCTCTCGATTTTGTTGCTTGGCGAGCCCGCCGAAGCGCTCTCGACAATCGTGCATCGCAGTGAGGCGCATGATGTGGGGGAAATCGTCTGTAAGCGCTTGAAAGAAGTGTTGCCCAAAGCACAGTTTGAGATTCCGATCCAAGCGGCGATCGGTGCCAAAGTAGTGGCTCGTGAAACGATCGGAGCGTTGCGCAAAGATGTGACGGGCTATTTGTACGGAGGAGACGTGACGCGCAAAAAGAAGCTGCTTGAAAAGCAGAAGAAAGGCAAAAAGCGTATGAAACAAATGGGAAGAGTGACCATTACACAAGAAGCATTCTTATCCGTGCTGAAACGCTAATCAAGCGTTATGTGTCACGCAGAGGCGTTTTTGAGCGTTCTCAAGCGGTAGATCCAGAAGATCCTCCTAGTCTTCGTCCGTTTTTCCATTCAGGACCAAGCGGATTGCCTGCTGTGTCTTATTAACCCTTTGCAGCACATTGTGGGTCACTTCCCAGGCCGCTCCCATGCTCATCAAGGTGTCATTATCCCTCTCTCCCGTATTCTCCAGCTCCATGGGCGTTCCGTCGGGCGTCGTGACTGAATCGATATCGAACGGTTCTTCGTCTTCAGAAGCGCTACGCTCAACATCAGCGAGGGTTCCCGCCACTAATTCGGGAGAGGGGAGTAGGCGTGGCTGAAGCTCTTCAAGTTTTGGAGTGTGTGTCATGGATATGGATATTTTATGTTATTATAACATAAAACATATATTTAAGCAATCTTCAATTTTCGGTATAAGTCACATTAAATTGTGATTTCACCTGTTTCAACACCTCCGCCATATCGTCGCAAATCCTTGCGTCGCTGAAAAGTGGTGATCGTATCGGAGATGCGGGAAGCGGCATCGTGTGCATGCGGGATGTAGCGCAAATTCACGCCGCTGCCGATGCCTTCTTTCAGGTTAAAATGGAGAATGCCGAATGGAAACAGGTTCAAGAACTGCGTTTCGGCCGTGACGCTTGCGAAATTCTCGAGGTTCATCGGGGTGATTTTCTGATGGAATAGTGATGATTGATCGACGACAATGACTTTGTCGGTGGTCACGAGAATAAAGTCATAGGCCCAATCAAGGAAGCCGCGTAGTAATTTCGGTGCGATGAGAATGAGCCAGACTATGAAGGTGCCGAGTGAGAGCCATCCCGCGGGAATGCCCGCATAACCCAGACCGATGGATACTGCCAGCAGTATGAGCGTCCAGAAGAGCTGCCTGCAGATGACGAGGAAAAAACGGAATCCATGAAAGTTAATCATGAGAATTTCCCGTTCTTCCGTGGAAAGAAAGCGTTTCTTCAATTTTTCTGTATCCGTTTCGAGGGCGAAAATCTGCATTGGTAAGTATAGAAGGTAAGGGAGGTATAGAAGGTAAGGCAGGTGTTTGCAAGTATTGAAGCTCAAACCATGGTCCTTTCTTACGTTCCTTACCTGCCTTACATCCCTTACCTTATTATTCGTCTTCTCCTTTGGCAGGGGCTTCCGCCAAGCGTCGCTCCATGTGAGCCTGCATGTGATCCGTCAAGACCGATTGCAGGAGCCCGACGGCGACATGTTGCAGTTTTTCAAACTCGGATTCTTTGCCGTGCGACGTCAGGAATTCCTGCAGCACAAATGTGGTGAGCTGGAGAATGGTGCCGTCGATATTGTTTTCTTCAATGACAATCGCGCGAAGGATCGCGGGTGCATCGACATCGAGCACGGCATCAATCCGGGACATCCAGTCGGCCATGGCGCGGGTCGCATCGGCGCTGAGCTGATGTTCGAGCGGCATGAGCGCGGTATCCGTCAGAGGTGTGAAGACTTCCGGCTTCTGTTCATTGATGTAGTCATCGACTGCCTGTGCGCACGGTGCGCTGATGAGCGACAGGATTGCGAGGATGAAATGGGACGGACAATTGATGGCGACCAGTCGCGAAATCAATGTTGCGAGGTGAATGCGCTGGTCATCCGTGAGGAATTGCAAAATCACCTGCGCCACGCCGTCATCGCGCTTTTTCGCTTTCTTCTCTTCTTTGCGGATTTGCTGGATAGCCTGCGTGGCACCAGCAAACGCTTGGCGCTTTTCTTCGCTGATCTGCTCGTTGCCGCTTGGTTGCCCTTCCCCGGGCGCAAAGGATTCTGGACCGTCCATGCTCAAGAGTGTACACGAAAAAAAATCGCAGACTACATTCCGAAATACCAGTCTTACTTCCCCTTCGCAGCCGTTTTCTTTACCGCAGCCGTCTTCAGCGGCTCGATGTGCACGACCGTGGCCCAAGCCTTGGAACCCGAGAAGCTGGTCATTTTTTTGCGGCTGAAGGCAACAACACCATCGGTGGAGGCGTGAATCGTCCAATCGGAGCCGACGTGCGTATTCTTGCCAGCGCGGTACCAGGAGCCCTTTTGGCGGATCAGGACCTCTCCGGAAGACACAACCTGTCCTCCGAATCTTTTGACGCCACGGCGCTTCGCGACGCTATCGCGCCCGTTAAAGCTTGTCCCACCGGCTTTCTTGTGTGCCATAGTGCGGATATTTTACAGAAACTCTTTCTTCTTGCAAGTGCGAATTTTCCCTTTAGAATGCCGAAGCGGGGTAGAGCAGCATGGTAGCTCGCAAGGCTCATAACCTTGAGGTCGGAGGTTCAAATCCTCCCCCCGCAACCAGCCTTCGCGTCTACACCCCAATCATGAGATAAGCCTGATCATTTCAATGTATGACGAAGGCTGTCCGCCGTAGCTCCGCCACAGCGGACGGAGGTGGACTAATCAGTGCAGATGAGACAGTACGGCTGCAGGCCATTACAACGCCTCCTTAAAGTCCTCCATTCGTTCCTGATGGAACAGGTAGAGTTTCCAGTGCTCGATGACGGGCATCTGGCGCAGGAGTTCGAGATAGGCCGCCTCTTTTCGTTCTTGTTCTTTATTGTCTTCTTCCGTCATGAACGGGGATTGGGTCGGCATTTGCGTGATGAGCAGCACTTTCTCTCCGGGGTTGAGCTTGCTCAGGTTCTCCTTCGCATACTTATCTTTGAATTGCTCCGAGGCGTAATACTCCAAGGTGTGAGCACCTTTCGCAATTTCATCCGTGATTTTCTTATTTTGCAGCTCGAGATCCGCGAGGGTTTTTTCGAAGAGAACATTGCGATAAAACGACAATGCCAAGCCGAATGCCATGAATCCCACAACCGTCAGGCCGACGACGATCGTCAGCTGTTTACTAAGGGGCTCGAAGTGGTGATGTTGGAGCACGGGAGTAGAATAGGGTAATTCTGATGAAAAGGTAAGGAACGTAAGGCAGGTCAGGAAGGTAAAGAAGGTGGCTTGTCATATAGGATCTTCTATACTTTCCCTGCCTTCCTTACGTGCAATACCTCCCTTACCTTTCGTTCGATCTATGAAAATCTACTGCAGCGGCATCGGCGGTATCGGACTGAGTGCGTATGCGGCCATGCAGAACGCCAACGGTCATACGGTGCTTGGGAGTGATCGTAACGACAGTGCACTCATTCAGGATTTGCGCAGCCAAGGCATTGAAATTTTCCTGAATCAGGATGGAACGCATGTTCCTGCAGATGCAGAGTTGTTCGTGTACAGCGAAGCGGTGCCCGAAGATGCTCCTGAACGGAAGGCAGCGGAGAAGTTCGGTATCCGGTCTCTTTCGTACTTCCATGCGTTAGGTGAACTCTCCAAAGATTTTTTTGTGATTGCGGTTTGCGGAACGCACGGAAAATCCTCGACCACCGCCATGGCGGCGCGCGTATTGATCGATGTGGGGAAAGATCCGTCAGTTGTCGTGGGAACGAAAGTGCCGGAATTGGGGAATCGCAACTGGCGCAAAGGAAACAGTGGTCTGTTTTTGGTGGAAGCGTGCGAGTATCGACGGTCTTTTCATTTTCTTTCGCCGGATCTTGTCTTGGTCACGAATGTCGACGGTGATCACTTTGACGCGTATGCCTCCCTTGAGGAATACCAGCATGCGTTCGTCGAATTTTTCCAGAAGCTCCCGGCTACCGGAACGGTCATCGGGCATCTGACGGATGGGGCGTCGAAGAAGGTGGTGACAGACAGTGGGAAGCAGGGGATTGATGCGGACCAGTTCTCGTTGCCGAAACTCAGCGTTCCCGGTGAACACATGCGACAAAATGCGCGGCTTGTGGTGGCGATGGCGCAAGAATTGGGGATAGCTGAGGCCGATGCACGCAATGCCCTCAAGAAATTTTCCGGGACGTGGCGTCGTATGGAATTCAAAGGCACAGGGAAACACGGTGGACCGGTGATCGATGATTACGGTCATCATCCTCTGGAAATCCAAGCAACCCTCGCCGCGATGCACTCGCAGTATCCTGCTCAGCGTATTGTCTGCGTGTTTCAGCCGCACACCCATGATCGCACGCGCACGCTCTACGATGAATTCCTCACATCATTCGCGGATGCGGATCTCATCGTCATTCCGAATGTGTACGGTGCACGACCCAAGGTGGGCGAAGAACCCGTGAATGTGCAGAAATTCTGTGAAGACATTGCGGCTGCTAGTGGCAAACCGTGTATCAATGGTGAATCCTTGGAACACACTGAACAATTGTTGTCATCGTTGGTGAAACCGGACGACGTGATCGTGTGTATGGGCGCAGGGGATATCACGGCGTTGGCGGGACGATTGGTGGGGTAATGGGGCCGATGATTGGATGATCAATATCTCATGACGCACAATGTAGAGACGCAAAATTTTGCGTCTCTACATGAACGGTGTGCAAAAACCATTCGCAAATCACCCGTACAATCATTATTCGTTAATTCGACGAATTCCGTTGAATCACGATGTCCGTTGCCACGTTGGCGATCTTCGCCATTTCCGCACGGGTGATCGGATCCTGGGGGCCGAAGGTGCCTGTCAGGTTTCCGCTGTCATCCTTGCGGCCTTCGACGATCTTGAGATCGGCAGCGGTTTCGATGGCCCCGGCAAACGGCGTACGCAAGACAACGTCATCGAAGAGTTTGCCCTTTGGCCATTTTTGCGCGATATCCAGTGCTTGCAGCAATGTGACAAGCACTTCGCCGCGTGTGGCGTGGCGCAACGGATCGATGGTCGCATCAACGTAAATGGTCCAACCACGCTCTTCAGCGGAGGCGATGAAGTACGAGAACCATTCGCCCTGCGCGGCTTCGTTGCGCGGACTGTCCGCAAGCTCCGTCTCGCTCAAGCCGGCGATCTTGTGGGCGATTTTGGCAAGTTCCGCAATGGTGACATTATTGCCCGGACCGAATTCTCCCGTGGGCTCGCCGGCGGCATTTTTGTATCCGCCGAGAATCCCGCGTTGCGTGGCTTTGAACACTGCCGGCGCAAACCAGGAATCTTGCGGTACGTCGCGGAAAACAATGTCTTGACCTTCTACCTTGTTCGTCACGAATTTCTCCTCCTGTTCCTGTTTGTTTGCGCGCAGCGCGTCCGCGGCGGCGCAGGAGAGCGTGACGTCGAACGTCGCGCGTTTGTTTTTCTCTAGCAGGGCAGACTTTGGAGCGGGGACTACGCATCCGTCCAGCGTATCGAATTGCACTTTGTACTGTCCTTCCGGCATTTCCTCATACCCCATTGGCGTGGCGCCTTTGACATTCAGATTGTTGGGTCCCGTGAGGGTGAAGGTGAGGCCGGGGGGATCGCTTTGGACCGAAACCATCCCGACGCGCGTGAAGACGTAGTGAATGACAAGCTTCAGGGAATCGCCATCGGTAATGGTGAAGGTCATCTGCGGGCGTTCAACGGCTTTGATTTCAGCATTGCCGTTGTACAGACGAATGGTGGCATTGGCCCCATCCGGAGCGTCGACGATCATGGTGTAGGTTCCGGCGGGGAGATCGGTCAGTTGCTTCGCTTTTTCCAAGCTGACTTCTTTGACATTGTTTGGCTGCAACAGCGTCCACATTCCGTAGACTTCGGTGGGGCTCACTTGTTCCACCATCAAGTCTCCAAAACCGGAAAGGGTAAGTGGCTGTGTCGTTGTGTCGCCCGTCGCGGCGTACGTTTGGTGAGAGGTGACGAGGCCTAGAGCGATCAATCCTCCGAGGAACACGCACCGGCGAAGCAGACGAAGAGACATAAGAAGATTTGGAAAGACACTTCACTCTAGCATTATGAATTCGATCTTTCACTTGCGCGAATGCCATCGTCCACCCTCGATGCATCATGTATGCTGGATCGCATGAATCTCACGCCTTTGCTGAATCAGCGGCGGCTCATCGGTGGCACGGTCATTCTTGCGCTTACGCAACTGGGAGCATCGATCGCGGGATTGTTGCGAGATCGTTTGTTAAACCAGACGTTTCCCGGCTTGGGCGTGACGGACGTGTATTTCGCCTCGTTCCGTCCGAGTGATTTTTTGTTCCAGGCTTGCATTGCCTCCGCACTCGGTACGGTGCTCGTGCCGGTGCTGGCGTCGTACCGCGCGAAAGGGGAGCAGGGGGAAATCGGGAAGCTGCTTTCTGCGACCATGAATATGGGGGCGATCGTGTTCGGGGTGATGGGATTGTTCCTTGCCGTATTCCTTCCGTGGATCGCGCCGTGGCTTGTGCAGTTTGAGGGAGAGAGATTGGAGCTGTACATTCAATTTGGCCGCCTCGCGCTGCTCTCAAATTTCTTATTCGTATTCGGTTCCACGCTTGGCCAGCATTTAATTACCGAGCAGCGTTTTTGGCTCTATGGACTGACGCCGATTTTCTACACGCTCGGCACGATCTTCGGTACCACGGTTCTCAC
>CAYUWH010000011.1:12528-16876 GCA_964448615.1 uncultured Candidatus Peribacteria bacterium | reverse complement strand
ACGATCAATGCGGCTGCCCGCAACTTTGAATCGGTGGTCGTTGGGGTGGTGGGCATTGCGCTGGCACAGGCCGTGTATTCGCCACTGAGCCAGGCTGCCGCAAAAGCGGATCACGCGTTGTACACCGTGTATCTCAAAAAAGCGTTGTTCTATGGCCTGGTCCTTACGGTGATTGGTGCGATTGTGCTGGTCATTGCGGCCCCGATCGCGGCGTGGCTCGTGAAGTTGCAACACGTGTTGCCGGTCTTTACCGTTGCGCTTACTGTCTATGCGCTTGCGATTCCATTTGAGAGCATCAATCACTTACTGCTGCGCGCGTATTACGCGTTGAAGGATACGATGCTTCCCGCTGTAAGTACGGTGGTTGCAGGGCTCGTTGCTATTCTTGTGTCGTGGATCTTGCTTCCACGCATCGGTCTCTATGCATTGGCCGCCGGATTTGCCGCAGGCCAAATCGTTCAGACGATTGGATTGGGGATTATGTTGAAACCGCGCTTGCGCAGGATGCGGGCGGGGTGAGGTCTGCAAAAACCGTGGGTGTTGTTTTGTAGAGACGTGCAATTTGCACGTCTCTACAGAGGGGCGTGAATACCGCGGATACAATTATTTCTTCTTTACCTGAGTGAAATCCAATTCCACCGGGGTTTCGCGATCGAAGATGAGGACGAGCACCGTGAGTTTGCCCTTGTCGATATCGACGGTGTCGACGGTTCCCTCGTAGTTCTTGAACGGACCATCGGCGATAACCACCAAATCTCCCACCTGGAAATCGCTCTTGAACTTTGCTTCCTGCTCACCCACGCGGCGCTGAATGACGCCGAATTCTTCCGGTGTGACCGAGACGGGAATATTGCCCGAACCCACGAAGCCCGTGACGTTCGGGGTGTTGCGAACCAAGTACCACGATTCATCCGTGACCGTCATGTCCACAAGCACGTAGCCCGGGAACAACTTGCGCTCCTCCTCGACCGGTTCTCCTTTCTTAAAAACCAATTGCTTCTCCTTCGGGACCTGCACATCGAAAATGTACTCCTGCATGCCGAACGATTCGACACGCTGCAACAGCGACTGCTTCACGCTGTCTTCATAGCCGGCGTAGGTGTGAACCACATACCAGTTACGTCCTGCATTTGGGTCCTGTTTTGCCATGACGAGAAGGGAAGGGGTTAGCTGAAGGAGAGCAGGAATTGCAATCCTTTGGACAAGCCCAAGTCCAGGACTCCGAAGACCGCCGCCGCCGCCGCCGTAAAGACGATGACGATGCCGGATAGACGGAAAGCCTGCTGGCGGGTGGGCCAGCGCACGTGGCGCAATTCTTCCAATGCGTCGCTGATGTACTTTGCAATACTGTTCATAACTGAATGCTTAATGAAAAACCCCGTGCGGGGCTGTCTATAGGATAGCGTAAATTAGCCTTAGGGCAAGAGGATTTAACAGCTTATAGCTTTTAGGAATCAGCTTTTAGCGTATGGAATTCCTTTTCTAAAGGCTAACAGCTATAAGCTCAAAGGTTGTAGTTCGGAGCCTCAAACGCGTGGATTTTGCTGATGGGAAGGGCCACAAACCACACCCGGCCGCTGATGCTGCTGATGGGCACAAACGCATCCGGCGTTCCGTTCTTCATGAAGCTTCTGGAATCCAGGCTGCCCTGGCGGTTATCGCCAAGGACAAAGTAACTGTCGGCTGGAACAGTATACCGGACTTCGGACACGTCGCCGCTGCCGGGAGGATGGCGGAAGGTTTTGCCTTGATTGCGATCATCAAGATACGGCTCTTCAAGTTTGGTTTCTTGCGTCTCGCCTGCTTTTTTCAAGAAGACATACCCATCACGTACGATCACTTCATCTCCGGGCAGGCCGATCACGCGTTTCACATAGTGTTTCGACGTGTCGGTCGGCGGACGGAATACGACAATGTCGCCGCGCTTTGGATCGCCGATGTAGTAGCCGAGCTTATTGATGATGATGTATTCGTTATTCTCGAGCGTGTTCGTCATGGAGCTTCCTTCCACTTGAAATGGAGAGACAAGAAACGTGCGGATCACTGCGACGATCGCGACGATCACCACGATGTTGAAAAACACATCGATCAAGTGAAACCATAGGCCTCGTTGTTTCGTTTGTACCATGGGAGAAGTATATCGCTGGCCCCGGCTTCTGTACAGCATCTATACGGAAAAACCATGGGAAGCTCCTTCGGCTTCCGCTATGCTTTCTCCATGCTAAAAGGATTGCTCTTGCGCAAGCATTTGGAAGAAGACGAAACCTTGCTGCGTGCGGTGCATAAGCATTGGCTTGTCGGATTCAAGGCACTGTTTTGGCCGACGGTGATTTTTGCAGGACTGTGGCTCTGGCTTTCGTTGGTGCAGACGCGTCCGCTTTTTTTGGTGGTTTCCTGCATCAGCGTCGTGGTGCTTGTATGGTGGCTGCGGAATTTTTTCGATTACTATCTTGATGCCTGGCTGATTACGGATCAGGGTATCATCGATATCGCCTGGCACGGATGGTTCCATCGAGAGTCGAGCAGAATTCTTTACAGCGATTTGCAAGGTGTGAGTTACGAAATCAAAGGCGTTGCTGGCACATTGCTGCGTTTCGGCACGATTACCGTGGAGAAAATTTCGACGGGTGCCGCGGTGTCTTTGGATTACGTGTTCAATCCCCGTCGCGTGGAAAGTCTTATTTTACAAAGCATGGAAGCATATCTTCATGCGAAAAATTTGAAAGACGGTAAGCAAGTGCAGCAATTGCTTTCTGCGCTGGTCGCGCAGCACATTCAGGCCCAAGAATTTGAAGGGGGTGAAGATGATGACGCTTAACTACTTTTCGCCATGTCTCTCTTTTTACCAGCCGCCGCCATCGTTGTTCTCATTCTGGTGTTGATCGCCTGGATGGCGTGGCGCGCGATGAAAGGGCGTCATCTCAGTCCTGCATCGGCTCGACGTCACATGGATGCCTGGAAAAACGTGCTGGCGATTCAAGATGATCATCGTCGTGTGCTCGAAGCCGAAAAAGTAATTGACAGCGCACTGTCGGAGTTGGGCTTCACCGGAACATTCGCTGATAAGCTTCGCAAGGCAGGATCAAGATTTTCCTACAAAGAACAGCTCTGGGCTGCGCATAAGCTGCGCAACCGCATCGCGCATGAAATGGGCATGGCGCTCAGTGAGCGTGAAGTGCGTTCCGCGATGGCGACCTTCGAGCGTACCCTGAACGATCTCTCATAATTATGAAACCCTCCCTCGTTCTTATCGGCCTTGGCAATCCCGGTGCTTCCTATGAACGCACGCGCCACAACGCCGGATTCCAAGCAATCGATGTTCTGTCAACTGCCTTCGGGGAGGGGGAGTGGAAAGATCGCCCGAAGTTTCAGTCGATAGCGCAGGAAGGAAGGATTCTCACCATCCCGATTCTTCTGGTGAAGCCGCTGACCTTCATGAATCTCTCAGGAGAAGCCATTCGCAAAATCGTGGATTTTTACAAGCTGAATGCCGCCGAGCAGGTATTGGTCCTGTGCGATGATATCGACTTGCCGCTCGGGGAATTCCGTCTGCGGCGCAAAGGCGGTCCGGGAACCCATAATGGTTTAAAATCCGTGGTCGAACATTTCGGCGAAGCATTTCCGCGCTTGCGACTCGGGCTTGGAACCAGACCTGCGGGAAGCGATCTTGCAACATGGGTCCTCAGCGTGCCTCCTGCTGACGAGCAGAGAGAATTGGAAAAATTGTATGCGGCACTGCCGGAGATCGTGCGTTCTTTTGTGTTGGGAGAAGGGGTTGCAGCCTGACCGCTCCCGTTTGTGGCAACGTCCGCATGATCCCAATGCGCGTGGTCGCAACAGCGGGGTTGGAGATGCCGCCGTCGCTGAGCGTGACGGTATTGAGCACCACGTGACCGTGTGCGAGTGCGGTATTGAGGCGAGCGGTGTACTTCAGTGTTTTGGATTCTTGAGGATGCAAGCCGCCATTCAGCCATTCAATGCGACCTTCGCTCGCCGTGCCGTTACCGGCATCAATCACGGTGAAATCATTCGGAGAAAATTCAACAAACAGATTCAATCCCGTAATCGTCGCATCACTGTTGTTATGAACGGTAATGCGGAATTCCACTTGATCTCCGGGATTGGCTTCGGCTTTATCCGCTTGCTGCTCGATGGTGACCGTCCCGAAGTAGCGGGGCATCATCGGTGAGGCGGCGGCCAGGAGAATGGCAGAGTGTTGCGGCGCTGATGCCTGGGTTTCCACAGTTTCGGGCATGAGGAAGGGGATGGCGGAAGAGTCCGAGTCCGTACGCAGCGAAGAGTCTTGATAGCCAAGAACTTGGTTTTGTTCGTCGTTGTCATCGGGCCC
>CAYUWH010000011.1:2350-12428 GCA_964448615.1 uncultured Candidatus Peribacteria bacterium | reverse complement strand
TCATCGGGCCCGCTGCAACCGGGATCTTCCCAGTCTTTCAAGGTATCGCCGTCGTTGTCGATCGTGTCGTTGCAGGGCACGACTGTCCCTACGGCACCAGCAGAAGACGAAGAAGGTGCGCTCATGTCGATGCTGAAGACTGAGCTGAACGAAGATGATGAGGAAGAAACTCCATTCGACGAGCTCAAAGAGGAATTTGTTACATTGTATTCGCCGTCGTCATACGGACTCTCGCACCCCGGATCCTGCCGGTCGATCAGTCCGTCACTGTCATTGTCGTTTCCATCGGAGCACTGATACGGATTGCGAGATTCGTTGTAGTACGAGTTCTGGTAATTGTATTCATCGTTATCTTGCGGCCAGCCGCAACCGGGATCTTCCCAGTCTCTCAGTCCGTCTCCATCGTTGTCGTTTCCATCGGAGCATTGATAGGTGACCCCGAGGCTGCTGGAAGAAAATCCGAATGAAGAAGGCCATGATGAGCTGGAGGAGCTCGGTGCGGATGAAGAGAGCGATGAGCCTGATAGAGAGTCGCTGCTTTCGGATGAGAATGCCATGCCGCTGCCCGCTGCCATGCTTGAGGAGGAGGGGAACGGGACTTGCATCAAGAAAAATCCTGCTTGATCCGAAGAAGTATCGCTTCCCGCTATCGACGCAGCAGAGCTCGCCGCAGCGGAGCTTACGTAAGCTCCGCTGCCTTCCTCTGCGGCAAAGACGGCTACTGTGCCAAGCAAACAAAGAGAAATAACTGCGAATAAGGCGGGTGCATGTCTTCCGGCAATTGTTCGATCCATAGCAGTCGAGGGGAAGCGGATACATCTCTACGAGAAAGCAGACGTGCGAGATGGTGCGCTATGACAAGCATCGGGCAGAATGTTGTGCATGAAAAAAGGCCCCGGAGGGCCTTTTTTTCTTCTATAAATGCGAGGATTAGATGAAGAATCTGCGTCCGAAGAATCCGCCTGTCCCAATGCCCGTAAGTGCAAGAGCCACCCAGAGCGCGGTCGGCATGCCGGATTCGGTGCCAGCAGAAGAGAGCGGTTGCAGGAAGCTTGCGCCGCCGTTGCCCGGCGTGTTGCCACCCGTCTGAGGCAAGTTGCCGATCACCGAGACGCGTGCGCTGTCCGACACGGTGATGTTGCCGCTCTTCACTTCTACATTGTTCGTGATCGTTTGGCCGGGGTATGCAGAGTGGTCGATGTCAGCCGTGTAGCGGATCGTCACCGATTCACCGTCTTCGAGCGTGCCCAGCTTCCAGACCATCTGGCTGTTGGAGCGGCTGTCGGCACTCGGGCGGATGTTGCTGATCGAATCGAACGCATTGCTCGGGAAGATATCCGTCACGCGGACATTGGTGAGCGAACGATTGCTGTCATTGCGCACGCGGATGGTGTATTCGACCATGCCTCCCGGGAACACTTCGGTGGAACTTACTTCCTTGTTCACCGTGAGATCTTCATCATCCGATCCTTCGTCCTCGATGCGCGTCGTATCATCAGCCGTGCGCTGGATGCCGTTTGCATCTGCCGTCACGGTGTTGCGGATCGTATCGCCGTCCTCGGCATCATCTTCGCTGACTTCGATGGAGAAGCGGAACGTGCGCTGTTCGTAGGCGCCAAGCGTGATGTTCTCCCAGCGAACGTTGCGGCCGGATTCTCTGCCGCCGTCGCGGATGTCGATGGTATCCATGTCGAGTTCATCCGGTACGCGGTCCGTGATCGTCATGTTGTTGATCGTGACATTGCTGTTGTTGCGGACCGTGATCGTGTATTCGAGTTCTTCGCCGAGTTCGGCATAAGACTGACCGTCACTCTTGCTGATGGAGAAGTCGGCGCTCGAAGAGCTGCTGGAGCCGAACGTATTCTGGCGATTCTTGAAGTTCACCGATACGCAGGTGCTTCCGCCGATCACGTTCACCGAGCCGTTAGCCGGTGTTACGAGTGCCTGAGTCCAGCCGGATGCATTGTCTTCCGAGACCATGCGCGTGCCCACGGGGACGTTTACGAATTTTGCATTCCCGTTCGCATCGTTCTGCGCCACCTGGCCGTTATCCAAGCGGAACGTGAACTGAGGAACCGGCATGATTCTGTTGTTGTATTGATCGAACGTCTCCTTATAGATATCGATACAACCGATCGTCGGGGCGCTGCTGACCGAAGAAGAGGAGGAGGAGCTGGACGAAGAGAAAGAGCTGGAAGAGCTGGAAGACGATGTTGCTGTACAGTCCAAGCTCGTCGTCAGGGTTGAGACGTTATTCGCAGGATTTGCACCTTCCGTGCCGGATTCTTCCCATGCAACCGTGCTCGCGACATCGTGGATGTTGCCGGTTGTGCAGGCTTGGCCTGCAGGAGTATTCGGTACCTTGAAGAGCAAGTTGAAGGTCTTGCTCTGACCTGCTTCGAGGTCTCCCACGGTGCAGCCGTAGGCATCCCACTTGAAGCCGTCAAAGCCCGTTTGATTCACGTAGCCGGCTGTGCATTCTGGGCTGGAAGCAGGCTTATCCCATTCCAACATTTCGCCAGTTTGCTGATTGTTCTTCACGATGCGGCGAACCTGATCCGCGACGAGCACGCCATGTGCGGTCTTCGAACCGTTGTTCTTCACCGTCAGCGCATAGCTGATCGTACCTCCCGGCAAGACCGAAGCGGTCGAAGCCGTTTTCGTAACGATGAGATCGACACCTCCGCAGAAGTTCAGCCAGAGGTTCACGCCGTGCGCGAAACCAGTGCTGATTGATTTGTCGGTGCGCAACAAGCTGTCATCGGTAGGCGGTGGCGCAACATCCGCTGGCAACCCAGGGCCGGATACTCCTGATTTGGCGACCATCTGAAGCGTGGTGCTGCAGATGCCGATCGGGAGCGCCGACAGGTCGAGAATTTCGCTGAAATTCTGATACTGGAAACACTGAATGGCACCGTCGGGAGCTGCAGGAGTGCCCACGGGACAGACGCCGCTTTCCACAGTTTTGGAATACACGTTCTGCCAGTTGGCATTCGTGCCTTCCAGGGTGGTTTGCTTGCCGCCCGCCAAATCAATGCGTCCGACGACGCGGACCGTCGTCACGCGGTTCTGGCAGACACCCCAGGTGAGGTTGTACTGCAACGGCACTGCATTTTTGACGTACGTGCCTGCCGGAGCGTTGTGGATCGGGGCGTTCACGAAGATCGTGACCCAATACACGGGTCCGGTGTGCGCATTGACGATGCGGGGCGTCAGGATCTCGATGCCGTTACCGTTGCCCAGGGCAAGGGTCTTGGTGGCACCCATCACGGTGATCGAGGCGATAAACGCCATGGCCGCGATGGAAAGTGTGCGCGCAGACAATTTGCCGTATTTACCCAAAGCGAATGCGGCGCCGGCAATCGCGAGAGCGAGGAGTGTGAAGAAAACCATAAAATTGGAGGAAAAAACCGCAAAGATTGAGCTTTGCTGGGTGGAAGTGGGGAGGGCGATCGACTGATCGCTGAGCACGGTGCCCTTCTCATTGGCGATCGTCACGCGAAGGGTTTGCGTGCCCGAGACATCTCTCGGAAGCGTCAGGCGGACATTGCTTTGGGAGATCATGTCGCTCAGGAACACGGAGGCTGCGGACGTTTCTGTGAGGAGTCCTTTCTCATCGGACAATTGCACCGTGAGAGTGGCATTCTCCGTTTTCGTTTCTGCATCAGGCGCACCCACGAAATCCAACTTCATTTCCGTTTGATCTCCTTTGAGGGTTGCAAGATGCGTGATGCGGATCGGCAGCGTGTCTGCACTCTCTCCGCGCACGACCCAGCGGAATTCTCCCAAAGAGGAAACGGTCGCACCCTTGTCGTTCACGAGTTGCAGCACGCCTGCGTAGACGCCGGCTTTCTGTGCAGCCGTTACCGTGAACTGCAGCGGTTTTGTTTCGCCTGCGTTCAGGGTCAGTGTCGTGCCGCGAACCTCCTTGCCTTCGCCCGTTGCAATATCGAACTCATGCACATGCAGGACAGGCGTGACGTTCATGGTGACGTTGCTCGTACTCTTCACGGAAGCCTTGAGAGCAAATGCTGTAGAGGGAGATACGTTCGGTCCTGTCATCGGCTCGAGGAATTGTCCCGGAAATTCCGGCAAATCCAGCGAGAGGGGAGTGAGCGTGACGAATGCATCTACATTGGTTTGTACGGTCAGCGGCATGTCATTCCATCCCAATGCGCGTCCGTTGGTGGTGACCATTTGCACGCGCAGCACGTATTGTCCCGCAGGAATTGCGGGAATCGGCATCGTAAAATGCATCAAGCGCTTCTCATTGGCATCCAGGCCAAAGGCTTCACGAACGGGAAGTTGCGCGATGAGTAGTCCCTCTTGGGAGAGGATTTGCAGTTTGAATTGCAGTCCGCCGATGACATTGTCTTCATTGTTCCAAGCGGTAAATGATCCCTGAATTATTTCTCCTGTTGTCTGGAATTTGAGATCCGTGGCAAAGACGCCCGGCAACCGATAGGCGGTATCCGGCGTAATGGGCATGCTCAGATCACGTTCGCCAAACGGTGCTGCTGCGAGGCTCAGTTGCGGAGCGATCAGTAAGCCCGAAAGGGTTACTGTCGCAGCGAGACGAGTGAGAACAGCGGAACGGATCATAAGAAAGAAGGAGAATCCCGCGGGCAGAGTCCGCAGGGTTGTCGATTTTACGTATTATTATATAATGTGTCAATAGGCATATTTGCCAAAGAAAACATTGGTTTTCGCCCTTATATTCATTATGTATAGAGGAATTTACGGTAAATACATGGTGAAATACTATTTACAGTAAAATAGGGTTATTGATCTTTTATCTGCGTTTTACTAGGCCTCTGAAGCTGCTACCATGGGCAGCGTCTGACATTGGGGAGTCGCCCCACCTTCGCCTTTTAGGCTACGGTGGGCAAGCAAGTGGTCCTTCGGCAAGCTCAGGACCATCGCAGATACCCCATTCTGATGCAGTTATTTCAAACATTGGGGAGTCGCCAAGTGGTAAGGCAGCGGCCTTTGGAGCCGCCATTCGGGGGTTCGAATCCCTCCTCCCCAGCCATCCCATCTTCGCTCCTGCGGGAGCTACGTCGAAATTGGCTGATGCAACAAACTACAATGATGCAGTTTCTTTTGAGGGTTCCGGGCGGCTCTCTGTGTCACCAGGGAGGCCGAACGGGCGGTATACGCGTTCGGGCCGTTGCTGACCATCAGTGGTTCCCCTCCGACCGTCAGGTCTACCAGAGATATCATGCGGCTCTCTGAAGTAACGGATTCCTGCTGCGGGAAAGAATATAGATACAGCCCGCCATGATGGCGGTGGCCAGGATCACCATCAGGAGAATCGAAATGATGTTTGATGCGGCAGATGAGGCGGGCGGTGCGATCGAATCGAGAGATAAGGCAATCGCGGTCTTGGTTTCTTTGAGGACGATGCCTTGGTCATTGCGGATGATCGTCCGAATGGTGGGGGCGCCGACAAGATCTCGCGTCAGTTGTAAACGCACATTGCTCTCCGTGATCGCATCGGTCAGCTCAAGGTCGTTCAAGGCCGCACTTGCCACGATGCCGTTTGCATCCGTCATTTCCACTTGAATGCTTGCCTTCGAGACGGTCTCCGCATCCGGTGCCCCGACGAAATCAAGTTTCATAATCGTTTGCTCGCCGGCCTTCTGACCGAGTTGCGAAATTCTCAGGGGGAATACGTCCGCACTTGCGCCACGCACGACCCATCGGTATTCACCCAGTGACGAAAGAATCTTTCCCTGTGCGTTCGCGAGGTGCAGCAATCCCGCGTAGACGCCTGCGCTCGATGCTGCTTGCACGGGGAAGCTGAGTTGCCGCTGTTCTCCAGCTTGCAATGTGACGGCTTGGCTGCGCAGCGTTTCCGGATTGCCCGTCGCGATATCAAAGCGGTAGACCTCCAGGAACGGTGTAAGTGTCAGCGGCGCGGAGCCGAGATTTTTCACGGATGCTTCCAAAGTAAATGAACTCTTTGCGGAGACGTTCGGTCCGCTGAGCGGCTCAAGGTTTTGCCCGCTGAATTCCGGCAAGGAAAGCGAGAGGGGAGTCAGTTCCACGAACGATGATGTTCCGCGCTCAAGCTTCAACGGATGATCGGCCCATCCGAGCGCGCGCCCGTCATTCGTCACCATTTGAATTCTGAATGTGTAGGTTCCCGCTGGCAGTGAGGGCAATGCATAGGAAAATCTCATCGTGCGCTCCTCTTTTGCATTCAAGGAAAATGGTTCGCGCATCGCCGTTTCTGCATACAACAGGTGCTCTTTCCATACTTGCATGGTGTATTGGAGTCCGCCCATGACCGCTTCTTCGTTGTTCCAGGCCGTAAACGTTCCTTCAAGCGTTCCTTCCTGCTGCGTGACCTTTGGATCAATCGCGAAAATGCCGGGCAATCGGTACGCGCGATCCAATTCAACAGGCGCACTCATGTCACGGTTTCCATAGGGTGAAGCTGCGGCGTCGATATCTGCTGCCATTCCCGCTCCTGGCGACAGCAATCCAAGCACCATCGTGAATGTTGCCATGCTTCTTCCCATGAGTGACTTTTGATTCATACAGCTTGCAGTGAAGAGAGATAGAAAATGCACATTGCTACGTCTCACACTCGACGTAACACGTTGAGGGAACTGACCAATATTGTTGAGATTTGTATCAATCATGTGAGCGGTGCGAAGCGCGCTTAGGCGGATTGCTTGCAAGCAAAAAGGGGCCGAAGCCCCTTTTTGCAGATCTATCTCGTCGTGTGTTTACCACCCCCAGTTGCGCTGCTGCACCCATACATTGTTGACGGATCCGGCATTCACCTGATTGTTGACCGTGGTGTTGGCAGTGGGAGCGGCAAAGGCTTTTTGGAAACCACCGCCACCCTGCCAGATCGCCGTGTTGTTCTGGCTCAGCGCATTCACCTGATTGTTGACCGTGGTGTTCGCGTTATTCCAGACGTTCGCCATTTGTCCCCATCCCCATTGGCGATGATTCCTGCCCCAAGGCACCCCTCCGCCGCAGGTATTGCAGCCTGTCGGTTGACTGTAGACCGAGCTGTGCGCAGAGGAAGAAGGATAACTCATCGCGCTGGACGTGCCACACCATGGGCACGTGGGCTGCGAGCTGTAGGAGCTCTGCGACGAGGGATGGCTGTACTGGCTTTGTGCCGAAGAGCTGTACGAGCTCGAGGAGCTCATACTGGAACTCAAGGAGCTTGAACTACTGGTGCTCGGTTCACAGAAGTTTAGCCACAGGTTTACACCGTGCGCGAAGCCGCTGCTGATCGACGGGTCCGTGCGCAAGAGGCTGTCATCGGTAGGCGGCGGCGGAACATCCACTGGTAACCCGGGACCGGATACTCCTGCTTTGGCCACCATCTGCAGTGTTGTACTGCACGCGCCCGGCGAAAGATTGGAAAGATTCAATGTGTCGCTGAAGTTTTGATACTGGAAGCACTGAATGGCACCGTCTGAAGCCGCTGGCGTTCCCACAGGACAGACGCCGCTTTCCACGACCTTCGAGTAGACGTTCTGCCAGTTGGCATTTGTTCCTTCCAACGTCGTTTGTTTTCCGCCTGTCGTGTCATAACGTCCCACGACACGTACGGTCGTGATGCGATTTTGGCAGACACCCCATGTGAGGCTGTACTGCAAAGGTACCGCATTCTTTTGGTATGTTCCTGCCGGTGCGTTGTGGATCGGCGCGTTCACGAAGATCGTGACCCAATAGACGGGTCCGGTGTGCGCATTGACGATGCGAGGCGTCACGACTTCGATGCCGTTGCCGTTGCCGACCGCCATGCTCTTGCCGGCTACCATAAGAAGTGTCAGCGCGAGAGCGATGCCGGTCAGTGCCACGCCGCGGAGTAGGCCTTCGCTCCATGCTGGAGGCCCTGCTATGATGTTCTTCATAAAAAGTGAAGAGAAAGAGAAGTACAAATGGTCCAGTTGCGAATGCTCGGGACGGTAATCTTTGTCGACTATGACAAAAATCGCCGCTCTTCTTTCGGCGTTTATTGTGTTTTCAAAAACCGCTTCCTTGCTTGTGCATGACAGAAGCTTGTTCCTTGCCGAAGGACAAGTGAGGGAGAGGTACAGGACCGGGTCAGCGTCGAGCCGATAAGCCGTCATGCCGGCCATGAGCATGGGCAAGGTCCGCATTCCTCATCCATTTGCGTAAGTCCATTGGAAGCGACGCGTCATGAAAGGATGCGATCAACATGCTCGCAATTTGTATCTTTCCCCCATTATTTCTATGGCAGAACAAGACATGAACACCCAGAAGGGTGCCAACATGGGTAATTCCATGGATACCGACAGGCAGAGCGAAATGGGCCGAGAGGGCCAGAGCCAGGGTGGCAGCGAATCCGGCGGGAACTTAAAAAACGACCCCGGACGGGCCAGTGAAGCAGGCCGCAAGGGCGGAGAGCGTTAAACTAGTGAGAATGGCGGTCCTGAAAGGGTCCGGTACCATACCGGACTCTTTCCAATTCTGACTTGCGTGCGTGGCTGTTTTTCCGTAGACTCCGCCCACTTACGCACCAGTTTATCATGTTTGCCATTGTCGAAATTGCCGGCTTCCAGGAAAAGGTCCAAGAAGGTGACACGCTTAACGTGCCCTTGCTGGATGCTGAAAAGGGCGAAAAAATGAAGTTTGAGAATGTCCTGCTCGTTGCCAAGGGCGAGGGTGATATCACGCTTGGTGCCCCCTTTGTGAGCGGCGCTTCCGTCGAAGTGAAAGTTCTCGAACACGGCCGTGATGACAAAATCCGCGTCTACCGCATGCGCCGCAGAAAGCGCTTCCAAAAGACCCGCGGTCACCGCCAGGATTTCACGAAGGTGGAGGTGGTGAAAATCAGCCTCTAACAATGATCTATAAAATGTAGAGACGCAAAATTTTGCGTCTCTACATTTTTTCCATTTCCTCATGCAACGCCCGCATTGCCTCTAAGGTGACGCCCATGTTTTGCATACAGGCGATGGTTTCGGCCAAACGCTCTTTGGCTTTGAAGAGATGATGCAGGTAACTGCGCTTGTGGTGTCTACTGAACGGAGAAGGGGAGTCGACATCAATCACCTCGTGATTGTTCTTCCATTGTGCATTGATGATGCGGAGTTCTTCCCCGTTGCTCAGATACAAACTTCCGTGACGCGCTTCGCGCATGGGGAGCACGCAGTCGAACATATCAATGCCGCGCTTGATCGCTTCGCGATGCTGCCGTATGCGTCCGACTCCCATCAGGTAACGCGGTTTATCTTCCGGCAAGATCGGACATACATCATCGAGGACGCTGTACATTTCTTGTTCCGTTTCTCCCACTGCGAGTCCGCCGACGGCATAGCCATCGAAGCCGATTGCGATGAGTTCTTCCGCGCATTTTTTACGAAGATCTCGGTGAAGGCCGCCTTGTACGATGCCGAAGAGTAACGGGGAGGAAACCGAGGAGGCCGAAGAGTCCGAAGAAATACTGCCATTCCTCGGACTCCTCGGTTTCTTCGGACTCTTCAATTGGTCATGCCACTTCTTACATTCCTTCGCCCACCGAATTGTTCGATCCACTGCTTCTTCAATCTCACTACGCGGAGCGGTGGAAGGTGGACACTGATCAAAGCACATGATGATGTCGGCGCCGAGTTTATGTTGAATGTGCATCGCTTCTTCCGGGCCGATGAAGAGTGGTGAGCCATCGAGATGGGACTTAAACTTCACCCCGTGTTCTTCGATTTTGAGTCCGTTTTCACGCATCGAGAACACCTGAAATCCGCCGGAATCCGTGAGAATGGGTTTGTTCCATCCAACGAATTCATGCAGTCCGCCTGCTGCCTGCACGGTGTCTTCTCCCGGCTGGAGATGCAGGTGATACGTATTGCAGAGCAACACCTGCGCGCCGAGTGCATGCAGATCCTCAAACGTGATGCCGCGCATCGCGCCCGCGGTTCCGACCGGAAAAAAGACGGGCGTTTCAATCGTGCCGTGCGGTGTGGTGATGCGGCCGCGTCTGCCGAGCGCGCTTGTGGCAAAGAGGTTGAACATGGTGGCGCAGTATAGCAACTTTTCCTTGCGGGAACGATGCGATTGTGAACCCGTGGCTTGCCGCGTTCTG
>CAYUWH010000011.1:0-2250 GCA_964448615.1 uncultured Candidatus Peribacteria bacterium | reverse complement strand
ATAATCTTATCAATCAATCCGTAGGCCAATGCCTCTTTTGCCGTAAGGAATTTATCGCGCTCGGTATCACTCTTCACCACCTCGAGCTTTTTGCCGGTGTGCTGTGCAATGAGTTCGTTGAGGAGCTGCTTCATCTGCACGATGTGTTCGGCATGGATGGCGATGTCCGTCGCCTGACCCTCTGCGCCGCCGAGTGGTTGGTGGATCATGATCTCGGAGTGCTTGAGTGCGAAGCGCTTCTTGGAAGCACCACCCATGAGAATCACGGCTCCTCCGGAGGCAGCCATACCAAGACAAACCGTCGACACGTCAGGTTGCACGTGTTGCATGGTGTCGTACATCGCGAGCGTGGAGGTGACCTGTCCACCGGGCGAGTTCACATAGAGCGTGATGTCCTTCTTGGTATCTTCCTTTTCCAAGAAGAGCAGCTGCGCGATAATGGAGTTGGCGACATCATCGTTGATCGGCGTACCGAGGAAGACGATGCGCTCTTCGAGGAGGCGGGAATAAATGTCGTACACGCGCTCGCCGAACTGTGTTTTTTCAATGACAGTCGGGATCAGCGTATTCTGCGGCGTGATATGTCCGCGGCTGATGCCGGCATAAATACTTTGGATCTTGGGATGCATTGGGAAACGAGGGAAGGAAATAGCGGAAGTAAACGTTTCACGACCACTATACTGCGTTTCGTCAGCTTGCAGGAGTAGGCAGTTGCCGTATTCTATGGTGCAATGCTTGATACGAGTTCGCTGTGCACCGCGCATCTCACCACCAAAAAACATCCACTCATTGTAGTGCTTGGTCCGACGTGCAGCGGAAAAACAGCATTTTCGATTCGACTTGCGCAAGACATCGGGCGCACAAGTGCGGAGCATGGATTTTACAGAGGGGAGATCGTGAATGCAGATTCCCGTCAGCTGTATCGCGGGCTTGATATCGGGACGGCGAAGGTGACGGAAGAGGAGAAGCAGGGCGTGCCGCATCATCTCTTTGATGTGCTGAATCCCGAAGAAGAAGTGACGATTGCGTGGTACAAGGAACGGGCGACTGCGGCGATTGAGGAAATTTTATCGCGAAAATGCGTGCCGATTCTGGTTGGAGGATCAATGTTGTACATCAGTGCCGTAATCGATGGCCTGGAGATGCTCCCGCCTGCGGATCCGGCCTTGCGTCAAAAACTGGAAGAAGAGTACGACAAAGATCGTGGCCAATCGCTCTATGCCAAACTTCTGAAAATGGATCCGGAAACTGCCGCCGCATTTCATCCGAACAATAAGCCGTACGTCATCCGCGCAATGGAGATTTTGGAAGTGACCGGCGATCTGCCTTCGGTACAAAAGAAGAGCACGCATTCACCGTATGACCTCTTGATATTCGGCATGCTGTGGGAACGTGACGCCCTTACCAAGCGCATCGAAGCGCGCACGAACGTCTTGCTTGAGAGTGGTTGGGTGGAAGAAGTGCAGCGCCTGCGTGTGAAAGGATATGATGAATCCACGCCGGCGATGAAGAGTCATGGATATCGCGAGATGTTGCAGGCGATTGAACGCGCCAAAGCCGAAGGTCGCTCTTTAGAAACCGTGAAGCATGACAAGTTTTTGATGGAGGCGATCGATGCGAAAACACGGCAATATGCCAAACGACAGATGGTTTGGTGGAGAAAAGATCCTAGAATTCATTGGATACAATCAACATGACGTGGCCCGCCCACCGTAGCCCCAGAGGCGAAGGTGGATGGAAACGCGATCCGCGGATTCAGTGGATTCCTCAGGCAAATTTGGCAGCCGCAACCGTGTAGAGACGTGCAATTTGCACGTCTCTACACGAAATACGTCATCAAGATTGAATCATGAAATGTTTTTTACAATTTAAACGCATCATATTTATCCTCGATCCGCTGTTTCATCTGCCACAAATGCTCGATCATCGATTGTAGTTGCGGGGAGGAGTTCGGGGTTTCTTTGGAGCGGAAAAATTCCTCGATCATCTGGACTTGGTGCACGATATTCACAAGAGCCTGATCGGTCTTGCCTTTCCATTCTTGCGGCATCGTCTCGTAGACTTCTTCATTGATGAATGAGCGGGGATTCGCGGTGTCGATTTCCTTGCGATCCAAGAGCCCGATCAGTTTTTTCAAAAAGTTGTTGTGCTCTTTTTCCATGTCTCCTTCGATTGCCCTCCCTGCTTCTTTTTGTTTTTCCAGAGAGAGGTTCTTGTGCTTCTTGATGGCTTTGACGAGTTCGGACATGA
>CAYUWH010000010.1:0-42143 GCA_964448615.1 uncultured Candidatus Peribacteria bacterium | reverse complement strand
GATCTTCGCCGCATCGGATGACGAGCTGGGCAAGTGGATCAGTAGCGAACAGATTCAGGCGCTGCGCAACGCGATCGTGTGATTGATTGGTTATTTTCTCGACTTTCATACGTCATACGATTAGGATTCACTTACTCTTTTCCCTCTTGATCTATGAAGAAAGTTTCCATGCTTCTGGGTGCGCTCGGTGGCGCGATGGCCGGATACTTGTTCAGCAACGGCAAGCTTCGTGAAGAACTTGCAGATGCAAAAGATGCCGAGGATGCCGGCAAAATTCTTGCGAAGCACCTCCAGCAAGACGGCAAAAAAATCGGCCATGAAGTGAAGCGCTTCGCGAACAGTCCCGAAGTGAAGGACAATATGAACAAGGCAAAGAAGTTCGTGCAACAGCAAGCCAAGAAATTGCAGACCGATATGAAATCGTTCGTGAAGAAAGGAACGGCCGGCGTGAAGAAGGCTGCAAAGGCCGCTCCTGCTAAGGCCAAGAAAGCAGCGATCCGCGCGACGAAGTCTTCCAAGAAGAGTAACGGCTTCAAGAATTCGGACGTCTGATTCACTCTAAAACATGTATCTATAACGCCCCGAGAGAGATCGAGGGGCGTTTTTTATGCTGCCTGCTTCAGCCCCGTCCGCTCGCGTTCAAGTTTGAGCAGTCTCATTTCTTCTTCGTAGAGTTCCATAATCACTTCTTCCTGTTTTCTGAATTGTGTCGTCAGTGCGTTTCGTGCGTTATATATTTCTGTATCAAAGTGAGTGCCTCCTATATCTATGTCGCCACCCGTATCCGCGTAACGGAAGAGCGTGCCATCAAAGATCAGATCGTCGGTAAAATGACTGCTGCCATATTTCGCGTCATCAAGTCTGACGGCGATACGGACCATCTGACGAAGTAATTCCTGCCATCCTTCACCCTGTTCATTGATGCACTTCCATGCTGCCTCCCGGGAGTTGTCGTAGAAACCTTCGTAAATTGTCGCTTTCTCAACTCCGTAAATTTCGACGGTTGGGATTCCTCGATGCGCAAGATCTTCCAGTCTCTTTACTTGTTTAAGAGTGACAATCTCTTGTGTGCCTGCTCCGGTGATGACCGCTTTTTTGAAGACTTTCAAATATTTGATTGCCTCTTCTCCTTCGGCGGGATGTGTATTTTCCACTACCACCAAATCGCAACCCGTATAGGCCTCTCCGCTGAGATGCTCGTAATCAAACACGTTGACGTGCATCAAGTAGCGGTATTTTCCATTCTCATAGGTCTTGAATATCTTTACATAATCCTTGGCCTCATTCGCTGTGTATTCATAGTTGGGTTCCGCTTCAATTGCAGTTAATTCTTTGGCAGCATGCTTGTCTTGATCTTGCTGCAATGTTGCCCGCATGCTGTCGCTAAAATTGGCGCGTAACTGTTTTACCTTCCTTTTCCATCCAGATCGCAAATGAGGAGCCTGTCCCATGGCAATCATTTCTTGGATCTCGTCGAATACTTTTGAGGGGATATTGTCTGCCATATAAAGGAGGCGAAGAAGAGAGGTATTTCTTAATAGATATTATACAATAAATATCAATTATGATCAATAATCTTGCCCGTCTGCATTGGCGTATTTGTAGCGATATTCTCGTGAGAAGCAACGAATTTGTTCCCCCTTCAGAATTTGTATGCGTATCGAATGTCTAAAAGATCGCAAAGAAGGCTTTCGAGAAAATTTGCTTCCAGTGGCTCTATGCCGTATTTTGGCGTTTTCTCAAAATAGCTTGCATTTTTAATATTCTTACATTAAAGTAACCTTTTGTTTACTACACTGTACTTATGACTGAACGCAGCCTCATTATCATCAAGCCCGATGCCATGGACCGAAAGGTCGAGGAAGGAGTTGTCCATCAGATCGTTATTGAAGAGCTCATTGCGAAGGTGGAGGGAATTGAAATCCACAAAATGGAGCGTATCAACCTCACACGCGACGTATTGCGAGCACATTACGCCCATCTTCTCTCTCGTCCGTTCTATCCTGAGATCGAAGAATTCATGATGTCTTCGCAGGTAATTGTGATGTTCATTCATGGCCCGACAGGAACGGTTGCAAAAATCCGAGAGCTGTTGGGACCGACCAACGCCGCTCTCATTGCGCCAGATGATGCTGGTTACCAAGAGGCATCCAAAACCCTTCGCGGTCGGTATGGTGATAAAAAAATCATCATGCGTAATGTTGCACATGCTTCCGACAGTCCGCAGGCAGGAGAAGAAGAAATTGTCCGGATTGAGACGTATCTTATGAGAGAGCAAGAGCGAGAAGCGATGCGGCTTGCAGCCGAGCAAGAAGAGGTGTCTGCATAAAGTGCGAACGCTGCTTTCGTTTTCTCTTTCCTCCCTTCTCGAGATCCCGTACCATTAAGTCCCGAGCCGAGAGGCTCGTTCTTCATGGTTGCCAAGACACCTTCCAATCAGGCGCGTTCGAATGCTTCCTCTAAGAGGAAGGGGTCGGGCGCCCGCTTTATCGTGGTAACCGGCGGCGTGTGCAGCTCACTCGGCAAAGGCATTACCGCCGCGAGCGTCGGGGCTATTTTGAAGGCCTGCGATTTCAAGGTGTTCGTGCAGAAATTGGATCCATACCTCAATGTGGATCCCGGAACGATGAGTCCGTTTCAGCATGGAGAAGTATTCGTGACGAATGACGGGGCGGAGACGGATTTGGATCTGGGGCACTACGAGCGCTTCATCGATGAACCGATGAGCCGCCTTTCCACCGTCACGACCGGACAAATTTATTCCGGGGTGATCGCCAGAGAGCGCAAAGGAGATTTTTTGGGTGGAACTATTCAGATCGTGCCGCATGTCACCGATGCCATTAAGCAGCGCATGTATCACACGGCGCAGGAGAGCGGCGCGGATTTTCTCATGATTGAAATCGGTGGGACGGTGGGGGATATCGAGGGCGAGCCCTACTTGGAAGCCATTCGTCAGATGAAGACCGAACTGGGACCGAGCAGGCTCTTCCATATCCATCTCACGCTACTTCCGTTCCTCAAAGGTTCTAAAGAATTGAAGACCAAGCCCACGCAGCACTCGGTGCGCGAACTGCGCCGCAACGGCTTGCAGCCCGACATGATCCTGACGCGTGCGGATCAGGACGTGGCCTCGGAATTGCTCGATAAGATCAGCAAATTCTGCGACGTGCCGCGCGAGGCCGTGATTCCTGCGCCGACGATGCATTCCATCTACGACGTGCCACTCCATCTCAACCAGTTTGGCATCGCGCAGATCATTGCGAAGAAGCTGGGCATGAAGCCGGTGAAGCCCGACATGAAGGAATGGGTGGCCGGCCAGAAGCGTCATGCGCTTGCCACGAAAGAACTTACGCTCGCGCTCGTCGGCAAATACAACGAATTGGAAGATGCGTACTTGAGCGTGATTGAAGCGATTAAATCCGCCGCTGTCTTCAACGGCGCCAAGGCGAATATCGTGTGGGTGGATAGTGAGAAGCTTGAGCAGAAAGACAAAAAGACCTGGGACATTCTCAAGAGCGTGAAGGGGATCGTGGTTCCCGGCGGCTTCGGCAAGCGCGGGATCGAAGGGAAAATCGCGGCGGCGAAGTATGCGCGCGAGAACAAGGTGCCGTATCTAGGGCTCTGTCTCGGCGCGCAATTACTGACGATCGAATTTGCGCGTCATGCGCTCGGCAATCCCAAACTGACGAGCGAGGAGTTTGATGAGAGCGGCAAACTTTCGCGCGACCAGTATGTCGTGCATTTCTTGCCGGGTCAGCACAAGGACAAAGAAAAAGGCGGAACGCTGCGCTTGGGTGCGTATGAGTGTCATGTGCGCAAAGGCACCAAGGCATATCAGGCCTATGGAGAAGAGAAGATCTCGGAGCGTCATCGTCACCGCTATGAATTCAATAATCTCTTCAAAGACAAATTGGAAACGAAAGGCCTGATCTTCTCCGGCATTTGGAAGGAGACGGGACTCGCGGAAATCGTCGAACTGAAGGATCATCCATTTATGGTCGGCAGTCAGTTTCATCCGGAGTTTTTGAGTCGTCCACATCGTCCACATCCACTCTTCCGCGAGTTCGTGAAACATGCCGTTGGAAAGTGAGGAGGCGGTTGACTTTTGCTGAGCGTTCTTAATACTGAACTCGTGGTGTTTTCCCAAAATTCTCACGTCACTTCTCGAGAGGAGGCCCTTATGGCGCATGCTCAGTTGCACCAGTATTCCTTCTGCTCGTGAAAGGGGGTGATCCTATCTCCCTAGTGATGGATCATTAGGGTCAGGCCACGGTTGGCGCCACACCACACTCCGGCTGACTTCCCAATCGGGAGGATCAGTCGGTTTTTTGATGGCCCCTCATCCCTCTCCTTCCTTCACCCTCACCCCTACCCCTCTCCCACGGGGAGAGGGGACGAGAGCATTCTCGTGTGTGATTTGAGAAAGCCCCTTTCTCCCGGCTTGTCCTGAGCAAGTCGAAGGGTGAGGGAAAGGGGTTGGGGATGAGGGGTCAAGAAGGGAAAAAATTTGAGCATCTGCTATCCTCGCCTTGTATGAATCTCTCCCAATCTCTCCTCGGTATTTCCTTCGCGCATCCGATCATTACTTCCGCAGGGAAGTGGGCCTGGACCGCGGCCCAATGCCGTGAGGCCGTGGAAGGGGGGGCGGCGGGTATCACGACAAAGTCCTTCGGTATCATGCAGCGCACGGGGCATCCGGAGCCGACGGTTGTGCGTCGCGAGCACTACACCATCAATGCCGTGGGGTTGCCGAATGATGGCGTGGAAGCAGTGCGGGAAGATCTCGAGCCATTCCTGATGACACGTCCTGTACCGGTGATCCTCAGTGTGTTTGCGGATACGGTTGAGCGCTTTGGAGAAACTGTTGCCGCCTATGCGCCGCTGGGCGCGGATGCCCTCGAATTGAATATCAGTTGTCCCAACGTGCAGGATGATCACGGGCGTCCGTTTTCGTATCTTCCGGAGACGGCAGCCGCTGTGGTGAGGATTGCGAAAGAGAGCGCTGGCGGCTTGCCGCTCTTCGCGAAGCTTTCCCCCAATGTAACGAACATCGGAGAGATTGCCTTCGCGTGTGTGGCGGCGGGGGTGGATGGCATCAGCCTTGTGAATACGCTCGGGCCGGGAATGGCGATTGATCTGGAAACGCGTAAACCTATCCTCAGTAATAAAGCGGGAGGTCTCTCGGGCCCTGCATTGAAACCGATTGCCGTGCGTTGCATCAGTGATGTCTACAAAGCGACAGAAGGGAAGACGCCACTGATCGGAGTGGGAGGAGTGGAATCCGGGGAAGATGCAGTGGAACTCTTGCTGGCAGGCGCATCACTTGTGGGCATGGGCACCGCAGTGTTGCATGATGGCTACGGCGAGCTTGGACGCGTCGCACAAGAGCTGGAAATTTGGTGTGATGCACATGGCGTAAAGGATATCGGCGAACTTTCCGGAGCGATCCACCGCGGTTGAGGATCGTTTCGGTTCAATTCTTCCTTCAAAGTTAGCACTCAAGTCATGAGAGTGCTAGACAAACGGAATTCCGGGTGCTAGACTGGGCATGTTTATTTCATTCACTTCATTCTTATGATTGGCGGCGACGATTGTTGCGGCGGCGGCGGTTGCAAGTAATACTTGCCCGTCTACTGCAGAAAATGGAAAGAGCGGTCCGATTCGTCGGGCCGCTTTTTTTGTTAGATTCGTATCTCCATCCAAAACCACTTTTGCTCGCGAATCTTCTTTTTGGGAACAACGGTAATATGCACGGCTCGTTCCTCACGAACGCCGATAAGGGCATGGAGGAAGAAGCCAATCACGATAAAGGCAACGCCGAGCACCAATTGCATCGGGCCGCTCGCAAACGCCGCTGGCGCAGCATCATGAAGCGCAGGCGCAGCAAGGGGAGAGGGCATAAGTGATGAGCCCTGGCCGGACAGCAAATCCGCTCCTAGCTGAATCTGGCTGACAAACGCCAAAGAAAGGCCGGTTCCGACCGAGAGTCCGCGTAGCGCTTTGAGGATGGTGTTTGTTGACATTTGTTATAAATAGTATAACAAATCTTCTCTGGAAAAACAAGCTGGATCGGTTATACTCCGCGCACGTTCTTTTCTCTGTGGGGCCATCGTCTAGCGGTTAGGACATCAGGTTTTCAGCCTGAGAACCGGGGTTCGATTCCCCGTGGCCCTGCCATCTTAATGAATGTTTCAAAAAACAAACTACTCGTGATATGTGAGGAATGCTTCCGGATGTTTAAACCCTGCCTCGCTCGTATGTAGCGCAAGGAAGATTCCTTTCTGAAAGCTGTGCAGCGTGAATGGATCCATCCAAACCGCGTCGCCTTTCTGCAGCGGTACCATCTTATCGGGGAGTTGTAGCTCAGCTTCTGGTGACAAACAGATAACGAGCCGACTGCCATTGTGGACGTGCTCGTGCTCCACTGTTTCAGGATCACCCTCGCTGATACGAATGACTGCGAGTGATGCACCACCCTGTACCTCGTAAAGAACATCTGTTGGCATTGATTCGTAGATCACAGGGCGCACCTGCCACTTCGTCAGCAATCGGTTCAAATCAATACCGTCCATCTGCGAAGGAATGATTAAGACTCCACCTTCTAGTGTTTGCGTCAGATGCTCATCAATAATGCGGGAAGCCGCTTGGCTCTTCTCTGGAGGGAGGTCACCAAGCATTTCGAGGAAGGTTGCGATATCCATTCCCTTGGTATCCCATTCCTTCTGGTCATTCTTGCGTGGGCAGAACTTCAAAATATCTGCCCTAAATTCACCCTGTTCCGCGAGATCAAGAAGTCTCTGTTTGTACTCCGCAGTTAGCTCAGGGATATAGCGGAAATTCGACAGATCTTCTCCTTCCAATTCCTTGGGTTTCCAGCGTGCCGATTGCTCGTATCTGAGTGTATGCAAGGTTGAGTGGGAAAGTTGCTAAGTAAATAATATTGTGTTCTATTATTATAGTCAATGTGTGCCTACAAATTAATTACTTCAAATTCTAAATATGCCTCAATTGTTGTAATTATCAATGATTTGCTGTATTATTAATGTGTCGGATTTATACCGACATTTTATGCTCACTACATCCGACACGCAGCGCATCACAGCAATTCTCAAACAATTCGACTGTAACCCTCGTGAAACTCAAATCTATATGCACTGCCTTGCGGTTGGGCAGGTATCAGTGCAGCAGCTGGCAAAGCAGCTTAACCAGAATCGCGTTACTGTTCATGGCGCCGTTGATCAGCTGATCGAGAAAGGATTGCTCTTTGAGACACGGAAAGGGAAGCGACGTCTTATTGCTGCCGAAGATCCAACTGTCCTTTTTCGTCTATGGCAGCAGAAACAAGCCGAATGGGAACTGACGAAGACTAACCTTGAGCACGTAACAAAGATGCTTTCGTCGTTGCAGCGACCTGATGCGAGTGTTCCAACAGTGAAGCTGTACGAGGGTGTGGATGGTCTGAAGAAGATGCTTGAGGAAACTCTCAGCGCTAAAGGCGAGGTACTTGTATTCACATACGTTGATCTCTTTTCAAAGCTTCTCAGTCCCTCTTATCTGGAAAAGTACTACGCAAGGAGAGCTGAGAAGGGCATTCGTACACGGCTGATCTTCCCTCTCGCGGAATTCGGGAAAAAGGTGAACGCCAAAGCGAAGCAGTACAAGATGCAGATACGCTTCTTGCCTCCTGAAATCAGTTGGAAGTCAGGGATCTTCTCGTGGAATAACGTGATCGCCATTCAGTCGTTCACTGAAGGAAAGGTAACCTGCACCATCATTGAGAATGAAGACATTGCGCACTTCTATCGAGGTGTTATCTACGAGCTTTGTTGGAAGCAAGGAAAGACGCTGGAAACTTAAGCGGTTGCGACAGTTGCGATGGTTTTTAGGACTTTGTACCATCCCAGCATCCCCTCGATCACAGAGTTTGTTATCGTGAGCCTTGGGGCTGCCAACAAAAATGTTTAAACATTAACTCCATAGCAGTAGTAGGTAGCAGCATTTACAGTTTTTCTCAGCAATACAAGAAAAAACCCCCTTGCATTGCTCTGTGTTCTTAACTATGGTCGAGTCATATATTTTCTTTCTTTCCCATTTTATGTTTATCGATGGTGAAAACGGCGCCGAGCCAGTTGTCGCTCCTGAAGTTCCTGCTATGCCTACAGAAGAGGCTACGCCAGAAGCTCCTGCAGCTGAATAATTCGTACGAATTATGAAGCGAAAGAGTGGCCGGGGATCATCCCCGGTCGTTTTTTATATAAGGACTCCATTTATCAAAAAAACCGCCCCCCTCGTTTCACTCTGAGGCGCGGAGCGGTTTTGTATCAACCATTGATTTAGAACCAATGATGGATCAACAACCAAAGGAAGAGGAAGCCGTGAAACATAGAAAGGAGGAGAAGAGAGAGAGAAGAACTGAGGGCATCATCCCTGCGAAGATTCTTCATCGTCAAATTTTTTTGCTGTACGAACTCTTTCAATTACTTCCCATTATTCGCGACTCCGATGTCCCAGCTTCTTCTCAATGCGACGATCTGGAACGAGCCACATCAATGCTACAAGAATATAAATGGCAAAAGCGGCTGCGACGCTGAATTGTAAACAGACAAAAGAGAAGAGATAGAGCGCGACGGAAATCAGCCCCTTCTTATCTTTTCCGAGTACTTCGCGCAGGGCGTGATTTGCATCACCATGCGCCACGATGGTTTGAGACAGAATGTAGTAGGCGACTCCCGCAAAGAGCAGAACTGCGCCGTAGAGACCAGTCGGGAATGCCGCGAAATGATTCTCCGCCATCCACGCGGTGGTGAACGGAATGAGCGACAGCCAGAATAGCAGATGCAGATTGGCCCACATGATGCGGCCGTCGATGTGATCGGTGGCATGGAGGAGGTGATGATGGTTATTCCAATAAATACCGAGGTAGACGTAGCTCAGAATGTACGAGAGAAAGACCGGCATGAGCGGAGCCAGGGCATGCCAATCAGTGCCGTGCGGGGTTTTCAATTCGAGGACCATGATCGTCATCGCGATTGCGATGACGGCATCGCTGAAAATTTCCAAGCGCGTTTTCTCCATGCGACCATTGTAGCAGCTTTCCTTAGTGGATTTTTAGAGCATCTTTTCCTGTTGGAGCAACGCCGCTTTCCGTTCCACTCCCCAGCGGTATCCGCTGAGCGAACCGTCGGAACGGACAACGCGATGACAGGGGATGACGATGGCGATCTTGTTGGCGCCGCAGGCTTGCGCCACGGCTCGTACCGCTTTGGGTTTACCGATCTTCTTGGCGATCTCGGCGTAGGTACTCAGCTTCCCCGTGGGGATGGCGCGGAGTGCGGTCCATACTTGTTTCTGGAAAGGGGTGCCATGGATATCAAGCGCGAGATCGTTCGTTGCGCTCGTTTCTTCCGCCAATTTCTTTGTTTGTTCCAAAAATGCCCGATCATCCGCGATGAACCGGGCACCCGGAAAACGTGTGTGCAATTCTTGCGTTAGTGCGTCCGCATCATTGCCAAGCAAGAGGGCGCAGATGCCTTTATCCGTTGCGGCGATCAAAACGGATCCAAGCGAGTGTCGATGAATGGCGAAGCGGATACTCATATACCCACTATAGCGGCAGTGCGAGTGGACAACGAAGAAAGGCCTCACTCTGTTCGCGCGCGGTCATCGTTCCGACGAGTCTCCATCCGATGCAGAAGACGGCCATGGGTGCGTCGGTAATCCCAGCACCACTGCCGGATCGATGAAGGAGCCGAGCTCTTCCGGCGTTTGAACATAACCCAGCAATACGACGGATCTGCCTTTGTGAATGCCGAGATGCAGATGCTTGCGATTGCCATCGGTGTCCGTACTGCGGGCGGCTCCCAGGAGGGCGATCTGTTGTCCTGTTCGTGCAAGTTCTCCCGCCGGAAGCAGCGAGGTTTCCATCAAGTGCCCGTAGAGAACCGTGATGTCTTGTCCGCGATAGATGCAATGTTGCACAAGCACCCCTCCATAGCCTTCCGCCACTTTACTGATAAGTATTTTGCCATCGCAGAGCGCCAGGACGGGGATGTCTTTTTCCGCTTCATCCGAGAAAATTTCGAAATCCAATCCCGCGTGATATCCCGTAAATCTTTCCGGCGGATCGATGGGATTTTGGGCGGGATCGGGTGTCACAAACAAGCCGAATGTCAGCAATTGCGGCCGGCTCGCGGTGCCGGGCAAAGGGGGATCGAAAGACATTTCTGTCGAATTTCCGCAAGCGGAAAGCACGAATGCCAACAAGAGAGCAGGGAATAAGCGTGCAAGCATGCAGATGTTGACGGAAAGCAAAGCCGGTTCAGTACCGGGCGGGCGGGATGGTATCGGAGAGTTCCTGCACACGCTTTTCCGCCTTCGCGAGCTGTTCATCTGTGAGCTTGGTCTTTGCGTCGGCGAGAATGGGCGATGCTTTTTCATCGCCGTTTTTCTGGGAGACGGTGAACCAGGCGTAAGCCTCCACAGGATCGGCGGCTGTGCTCTCTCCTTTTGCGTACATCACGCCAAGGTTGAACTGGGCCTCGGCGATTCCTTCATGGGCGGCCTTCTCGAATAATGCGAATGCGTTGTCCAAATCCTGTTCGACGCCCTCTCCGCGATAGTGCATCACGCCCATATTGAACGATGCGCGGGAATTTCCTTTGGCTGCGGCCTTTTCAAACCATTCGTACGATGTCGTAAAATTCTGCGGTACCCCTTCGCCGTTATAGTGCATCACGCCCAAATTGAATTGTGCTCGTTGATCGCCTTGAGTGCCCGCTTTCTCGAACCATTCCTTCGCTTTTGCCATATCTTGCGGCATACCGTCTCCTTCCTGATACAGCGCGCCGAGATTGAATTGCGCATCCGCATTGCCCGCAGTCGCCTTATCCTGCAAATCTTGAAGAGATGCATAGGAAGACTGTTCGGCGGTATCCGTATTCTGCACATTCGCGGCCGATGAACAGGCCGCAAGGGTCAGGAGGCTGAGTGCGAGTAGCGTTGTACGGGGTGTATGTAGAGACATGCATGCCAGTGTAGGTATTTTTCCGCGCTTGCCAAATGCTTCTTCGCGTTTTCTTGCGATCGGTTTACGGGTAGCCTGAGGGGGTGCTCATCGATGCTCTCCTCGGATTTCTCATTCTTCTGATTATTGCTGTTGTTCTGACAGTGGGAATGCACCTGTTTGTGGGGGTTCCGTATGTGCCCACGCCGATGTGGGTGGTAAGGGCAATGGTGGCTGCCGCTCGATTGCGAGACGGCGAGATTGTGTATGATCTGGGGGCGGGAGACGGCCGGATTGTGATGGAGGCGAAGCGCGTGTGTGCGGGGATTTCGGCGACAGGCTGTGAACTGGTCCCGACGATTTGGGCATTAGGCGCAGTACGACGTATGTGGAAGCGCAGCGACATCAACTGGAAATGCTGCAGTGTGTTTTCACTGGATCTGCGCGATGCGGATGTGATTTTCCTCTATATGACACCGGAATTCCTGAAGCGGCTTTTGCCGAAATTCCAGCGTGAATTACAACCCGGTACGCGCATTATTTCCCATACGTTTGCATTGCCCGGTCTCGAAGGCGGGCAACGAATCGAGTATCACGAAGGGCGGCGCAGTGCGGTATTTCATGTCTATGTTTGGAAATGAAAAATTAAGAATTGAAAATTGAAAATTATGTAAACAGCCCTTGATTCCAATGCGACCGTAATTTTCAATTTACCATTTTCAATTTCTAATTTGCATTTGCTTTGTAAAAACCAAGAAAGAGCAATAATGCGATAAGAGCGTAGTAAACCGCGATGTGCCATCCCTGTATGAATGGAATGGCGACCGATGCATACGGAACAGCGGCGCTCAGATGCACGATCCAGAGCATGAGCGCCTCGATCACCCACGTGATCATCCCGATGGCGTATCCGAGCGGGAGCCACAGGAAACTGCCGAGTAGTGCAAGAGAGCCCGTGAGCATGGCAAGCGGCACCAAAGGTGCGGCGAGGAGATTTGCGAGCGGAGAAATGAGCGGCACCTGCCCGAAGAGCAGCGCGCCCCACGGCGCGGCGAAGAGCTGTGCTGCGAGCGTGAGCGCGAGTGCATCACGAATTCCCAGTGTTTCCGGCACGTATTTCAAAAAGCGTTCCATGTACGGTTGTGCTTCGATCAGTCCCATCACGGAAAGAAACGACAGCTGGAACGATGGGTCAAACCAGGCTTCTTTCGGATTGATCGCCATCATGAAAAATGCCGTCCACAATACCGCGAGCCGGGTATCGCTCAGGCGGCCGCCATGCAGCGCAACGATGCCAAGAATGCCCATGATCGCGGCGCGCACGACCGATGCCGACGCCCCCACGAATATCGTGAAGACGATGATGGCAACGATGCTCGGAATCAGCCGCCAGCGCAGGGGGAGAAAAAAGAGGATCGAGCCGATCAGCGTGATGATGATCGCAATATTATAGCCGGAAATCGCGAGCATGTGCGTGAGTCCCGCTGTTGTAAAATCTTGCAACACCGATTCCGGAAGGCTCGTTCTGTTTCCCGTCAGCAATCCGTCCAATAATGCGGCATACGGTTCGGGCAAGAGGAGATTGATGCGCGCGCTGACGCGCTGACGAAGCCAGATCAACGTGCCATAAAACGAAAATCCCGATGCAGGTTGCTCAAGTTTCAGCGAATCCGGGCGCATTAGCGCGTAGAGATCGAACGTGCTCAGATAATCGTCGTACCGAAATCCCTGGAACGGTTCCGGACGTTCCAATTTTCCGGATACCGAGATCGTGTCACCGTATTGAAATTTTGGATACAGAAAGCGGTCGATCACGAGCAGTTTGCCGTGTACGTCGAGCGTACGTTCTTGTTCGATGAGCGATGCGGTGTCGAGCGTGTAGCGGATGGTGGCATCCCGCGCATCGATGCCGATTATTCTTCCTGTTACGGCAATCTTTTGGCCGTTGGCATGGGCATCGATGCTAGAAGGGGTGGGGACGTGCGTCGTGCGCATCACGCACAAAAAAGCGACGGCGCATCCCGCTGATGCCGCCAGCACGAGTGTTCCGACGCTGCGCGCGCGTCTGATCCATCCCAGCAGCAGTCCGATCACTGCGCCGCTTCCCAATAGTTGCCATACCCACAGCGGATACGCCGCCGACTGCCACCAGCGCAATGCACACGTCACGACGAGAAAGGCGAGCAGAAATGCCAGCGTACCTCTCCGTATACTCATACAAACAGCCGTGCCAACGTGATCCACTCCGCAATAGAGAGTGTCTGCGGACGTCTCGTCGCTTCGATGCCCACTTGCTCCAATTTGGACAGCCCGTCCGGCAGCTTCCCGATCGAGTTACTGAGCATCTTTCGCTTCTGCGCAAACGCCTGCTTCGCGAGCCAGAGTATTTTTTCGATTTCTTCTCCTGAAGCGAGAGGTTTGGGGTAGCAGTCGATGTGCAGAACGGAAGAATCCACTTTCGGCGGCGGAATGAACGCACCAGGCGGTACATGCGTGACGAGCCTGGCTTTCCCGAAAAGTCCGACGATGATCGTGAGGAGTCCGGCGTCTTCGGTATCGCAGATTTTTTCCGCGACTTCCCGCTGGATCAAGAGCGTCAGGGACGTGGGTGCCATCGGGGATTCCAGAAACGCATGGCGCAGGAGCGGGGAAGTAATGTGATACGGGATATTCGCGACAATCTTGTAGGACGTCGTAGGGAAGGGGACGTGCAATGCATTCTTATTGATGAACTGAAGATCGGCATTTGCATCCGTGCCTGCGTACTGTTTGACGATGGGAATCCAGCGCGCGTCCAATTCGATAGCAATGACCTTCTTTGCCAGCTGCGCGAGTTCTTTCGTGAGAATCCCCAGTCCCGTTCCAATTTCGACAATGGTGTCTTCAGGGGTGATGTTCGCGGCTTCCACGATTTTTTCGAGCACGGATGCATCAGCGAGAAAATGCTGGCCAAGGTCCGTATTGAGCCGCATTCCATGGGTTTTGAGGAGGCCGAGAATGGTCTGGCGAGGGTCATGCATGGTGAGTCAGCTTGTCATCTTCTGTCATTCCCGTAAAGCCAGGTCATAAGGCTTGCTAAAAAAGTCGTGTTGTTTGTCATTTGGCAAGCGTGATTGTGTCATAGAGAGGTGTATTCTTCCGTCTCAATGTCTATGAAAGCTCCCACTCTTCTCCTCACCGTATCGGCAATCCTCTTCGGCTTTGTCAGTACTGCCGCCTCTGCGCGGGAGTATAACTTGTCCAATCTTCCGTATAGTGACAAACCTTCCGATCGTTCCACCGCGCTCGCGATCAGCACCCTGACCGCTGCTGGCGTCTTGCAGGGCGATCCGGGCGGAACCATTCGTCCGCAAAGCGAATTGAATCGTGCCGAATTCATGAAAATCGTCATGAGTCTTCTTTCGCTTAACGGCACGGAGCCTTCGTATGATCGTACCTGCTTCCCCGATGTGAAAGTCGGCAGCTGGTACGCGCCGTACGTGTGCCGCGCCAAAGCGATGGGCATCGTGACCGGACATGCCAAAGTCGGCGTGCCTGAAGCCCAGTGGCTCTTCAAACCGGATGATGCCGTGCAATATGAGGAAGCCGTGAAGGTCCTTGCCTCCATGTATGCGCTCTCGCTCGATGGGCAGGGTGGTACGTGGTACGACCCGTATCTGCGCGCGGCACAGCTCAATGATGTCGCGATTTCGGGCTTGCGTCCCGGCGACCATATCAAGCGCGGAGAAATGGCGCGGCTCGTCGTGCGCTTCATCGCCTTCAATGAAGGGGAATTGGATATCTTGCGCGATGCCGAACGTGGCATCATCAGGAGTTCCTCTGTTTCTAGTTCATCAGATTCTTCAAGCAGCGGAGCTTACGTAAGCTCCGCTGCTTCCTCGTTGTCTAGTCGTTCGTCGGCTTCTTCCTCCGTCAGTTCCGGCACTTGGAAAGGAGGATACGATCCCAACAGCGATACGATGATCCGTTCGCAGGTCATTACGCTCGGCAGCAGTTCCGTGATTTTGGGAGCCGTGAATCTCTTCAGCAATAACGAGCCGCTCGATGTCACAAAATTGCGCATCACGCTCGTGGGTAGCACGTCGACGCTCGATTCGTTGCTGATGTACGACAAAGACAGGCGCTATCTCGGCCGCGCGACGCTCGATACCAGTGTCAGCGGCGAGAAGCAGTATCTCGTGAATCTGCCGCAAGGCACGCTCGTGTTACCGAAGCGTGAGAACGTCACGATTTATGCGCGCGCGGTCTTGAAGAATCATGATCAGGGTGGCGAGAGCAATGAATCGATTCAGATCGCCTCGATCGGCATCGAAGGGAACGGCCAATGGAGCAGTGATGACTACAATCAGACCTATACCGACACGTTCCCCGTCTTCTCCACGGCGCGCGCGCGTATCGTGAAAGTGGAGAACGCCGGCGCACAGACGGCGAACTTCGTCGCAAGCTCCAACCAGCGTCTCGCCAGCTTCCGCTTTATCGGCGAGGGCGATGATCAAGGAATGAATAATTTGCGCACGACGTCACTCACGTTCCAGATCGATGCGCCTTCCGGCGTCACGCTTTCGAACGTGTATCTCAAGCGTGAAGGCGGCGACGAGCAGAGCACGTGTTCCGTCTCTTCGGGCATCGTGACGTGTATCAGCATTCCCGCTTCCATCGGCAGCGTGAAAGGCGATAGTGTGATCCATGTCTACGGCAACGTTGCGGTCGCTGGCGTGAACGATCCCACGCTGCGCCTCACGTTGAACAATGCCGGTGGTTCTTCGGGTGGTGGTTCCGTGACGTGGGCCGATGGCGATGCGACCTTCAGCTGGGTCCCGACCGATTCGCCGGTGGCGAGAGGGACGATGTTCCAGTAAAGGATTTCGGGAACAAGGAGCGTCTTTATCGGCGCTCCTTGTTTGTTTAAAATTTTTGCGTAAAGTTCTTGTATTACGATTCTCTTAATGTAAGAATTATCTACTATGGTTAACGTGCTAAAATTAAGAAAAGGGAAGCAGCAAAAAGATAAAAGCATGCACGCTTGTTCGCATTTTACTCCTATGAATTATGGTGATGTAAATTGTGATTTTTCAATCTCCTTGAGTAATTTGCCAAGTTTTTCAGAGGGAGTTTCTAGAGTTACTATTTTTCCTGATCTCGATAATATCTCCTTGAGTGGTGAATATAAGATCGGTTCATTACAAGCGACCAACATTAATATGAAGATGGATAAAGAGGTGCTGGCGCAAGACTGGCTTACGATTGGCTCAGATTTGTATTCTGCTTTTGATATATATGGACAAAACTTTACCGATAAATGACATCTCTAAAGAGACAGTGATTGAAGCTGCGACTGAGAAAGTGACTCGAGCAAATATTGAAGCTGCCTCGACTATCGCGTCAGCATCAGAAGTAGTTTCAAACGAGCAAGCAAAAAAGTCGTCAGTTGAAATTCTGGAGATGCAATCAATGTTTTCTGGACCCATTCCACCCCCTGAGCTTTTTGAAGCTTATGAAAAAGTATTACCTGGATCCGCTGAAAGGATATTGGCTTTGGCAGAACGACAGTCGGCACATCGTCAAAAAATGGAAGAAAAAGTATTCGATCATCAAGGTGCGATTGAGTCTAAGGTGGTAGTTGCACGTATACAAGATGCAAAATTGGGATTGATATTCGGTTTCCTAGTTTGTTTAGCCACGATTGGAGGTGGTGTGTATTGTGTAGCATTGGGAAAAGAAATTGCGGGTTCTATTATTGGAAGCGGAGGTCTCATTGGGCTTGTATCCGTATTTGTCTATGGATCAATTCGGCGCCATGATAAAAAAGTCGAGAAAGAACTTGTTCAACAAAAAGAAGAAAAAAATTAAGAAGTAGTCCTTAAATCTTCTTCAGCGGTGCAATGCTCAATGCCAGCGTCTTTCTCTTTCCTCCATCAAACAGGATATCCACCACGTCCCCGCGCTTGGCGGTGACGGTGCCTTTCCCGAAGGTCGGGTGCTCCACGCGGCTTCCTTCTTTGAGTCCGTCTTCATCCTGATTCACCGAAGGATTGGTATCGAAGTCCTGATTGAACTCGAGGTGCACTTCTTGTTTGAATGGTTCGAGTTTTCCGGTGCGAGAGGGCGAACGGTGGCGCGTATCGCCAAACGTTGCTCCACTCGCTTGTTCCGCGCCGCGGGCTGAAGCCCAGGCAAATGCACTGAGCACATCGTCGCTCCGGCGTTCTATGGCTTCCGCGGGAAGATCATCCAGAAAGCGGCTCGGGGCGTTGGTTTGCCGATCACCCCAGAGGAATCTGCTCTGGGCGAAGAGAATCCGCAGATGTGTTTTCGCGCGCGTCATCCCCACGTACATGATTCTTCGTTCTTCCTCCAATTGTTCCCGGTCGAACACGGCAGAAGAGTGGGGGAATAATCCTTCCTCACAACCGACGATGATCACGTGTTCGAACTCCAAGCCTTTGCAGAGGTGCAGCGTCATCAGTGTGAGCGAGTCGCGGGCACCGTCGTTCAATTTATCAACTTCCGAGACGAGCGCGACTTCCTCCAAAAATCCCGTGAGCGATGCATGCGGTTCGAGTGCATCGTATTTATGCATGACCGTGATCAATTCCTGGACGTTCAGCCATCGCTCTTCGCCTTCTTCCGTTCCTTCCTTCAGCCATGCTTCCATCTTCACTTCTTCGAGGAATGATGCCGCAAGCGAGCTGACCACTTCCTGAAACGCGCGCTGGCGGTAGCGGTTGATGAGATCCGTAAAGACGCGGATGCGTTCTTTGGCGGCGGAGTTCACATCGTCGATCGAATCGATGTCGAGCAGCGCGTCCCACAACGTCAGTTGGCGCGAAGACGCATACGCCTGAACATACCCGAGCGTCGTATCGCCCAGCTTGCGTGCGGGCACGTTGATGACGCGCAGCATTGAGACCGTGTCATACGGATTCAACATCACGTAGAGATAGGCGAGCACGTCTTTCACTTCTTTGCGGCCGTAGAATTTGATGCCGCCGAGAATGCGGTACGGGATGCCTTCGCGCATGCAGGCTTCTTCAAACAAACGCGATTGCGCGTGGGTGCGATAGAGGATCACCTGTTCTTTGAGAGGAATGCCGTCCCGCTGCTTCTGCTTGATTTGCAAAATCGCATCTTCCGCTTCGCGCCGTTCGTCCCGGACTTCCTGCACCACCACGAGCGGGCCATCTTTGCGGTCGGTCCACATCTTTTTTTCGGGACGGTTGGGGTTCGCAGAGATCAGGACGTCTGCTGCCGTGAGAATAGGTTGGGCCGAACGGTAATTCTGTTCGAGCTTGATGCGCTTGGCATCGGGGTATTCGTTCTCGAATTCCAAAATGTTGCGGATATCCGCGCCGCGGAAGCCGTAGATCGATTGGTCCGGATCGCCGATCACGCAGAGGTTGCGGTATTTCTTTGCCAACAACGTGATGAAGAGATACTGCACATGGTTCGTGTCCTGGTACTCATCGATGTGCAGATAGCGCCATGTTTCCTGGTACCGATTCAACACATCGGGGCATTCATGAAAAAGACGAACCGTCTCAAGGAGCAAATCGTCGAAATCCATGGCATTGCTCTCCGCCAGTTTTTTCTGATAGAGCGTGTATGCCTGCACAATCCGCAACATGCGATCGGTTGTCGCTTGGCTCTGCGCCTCGCGCGGGTTCAGTGCTTCGGACTTGAAGCGCCCGACATACGAGAGTGCGGCGCGCGGCTTGAGTTCACTCTCTTCGATATGCAGTTCTTTGAGCACGGTTTTCATGAGCCGCTCCTGATCGTCGCTGTCATAGATCACGAAGTTGCGGTTTCGTCCGAGTTTTTCAATATCGCGGCGAAGAATCCTGACGCAAATCGAGTGGAACGTTCCCATGACCGGCAGTGAACCCGCCTTCGACGCTGCGTCGATGGGGAGGCCGTGAGTCGGATCTTGCTCTTCCGTAATATGCAGCATGTTGCGGATGCGCTCCTTCATTTCGGTTGCAGCTTTATTGGTGAAGGTCACACACAGAATTTGCCATGGCTGCACCCCCTTGCTCATTAAGTAGGCAACGCGGTGCGTGAGCGCGCGCGTCTTGCCAGAACCCGCTCCCGCCAAAATCAGCACGGGTCCATCAATATTGGTGACGGCTGCTTTCTGTTCCTCATTGAGCGGGCCGAAAATTTTCTCATCGGAGAGCGCGGGTTGCATCGGCGTCAGCGTATCACAAAAGTTGTTGCGTGATCGCCCTCTTCGCGCGATCGATGTCCTGCGGCTTGATCGCGATCTTTGGAGACACAAGATTCGTGATGATTTCCTGCTGCACTTCCATGCTGCCTACCATTTTCTTGAGCTCCGAGAAGGTCGGGATCTTCATTTCTTCTTTCTTCTGCTGCGCTTCTTCCCACAACTGCGGATCCACTTTCTTCGTCTTCTCTAAGACGTTGATGCCTGATTGTGTAAGGAACAAATTCGCGGCATTCTGGAGCGTGATTTGGAAATCCATCTCCGCGAGCAAGTTGATGAGATTCTCGCGCTTCTGCGGATCGAGCTGCTCTGCGAGTTCGTACGTCGTGATCTTCTTGAGCGATGCCAGGATCGGCCCGATGGATTCCGGAGAAATCACGTAGATATTGTACCCCTCAAGCGGATAGTGGTGGGTCTTGAGTTCCGCGATTGCCTGCGTCGGCACTACCAAGAACAACGTGCTCGCGATTTTCTCATACTTCTTAATTTTCTCCACCGTCTTCTTGATCGTGTTGTTGATGTACGTCTGCAAACTCTCCGCCTTCGATGCTTTTGCATCAAAGATGATGTACTGACCCAGGAATTCAATCATGAAGTCCGGCTTCAGGCTGCCATCGAAGCCATCGGGGAGCTGCGTGTTCGTAAAGTGCGAGAATGCAAAGGAAGGATGTTTGCAGAAGCTCGTCAGCTGCGCGATGACATTCACTTCGTGTTCCGCCCATACGCGGTCGCGGTCGGCTTCCATCTGAATGCGTCGCTCTTCATCTTCGCGGAGGAGGCGCTTGTTCGTTTCGTCGAGGCGTTGCTCCGCCTGCGTGAGACGTTGTAAGGTCATTTCCTTTTCTTGTTCGCGTCGCTCTTCGCTCTCTTCATATTGCGAGAGCCGCTTTGCAAGTTGATCGCGCTCTTTCTGGAGTGCTTCAAATTTTCCCTCCAGTTTCGTGTGCTCGGCAAAAAGCTGCTTCCCTTTGCCTTGCTTCTCCTGTGCGTCTGCCTTTTCGGCTGCCAAGGCCTGCTGACTCTTGCCCAATTCCGTCAGAGTCTGGCTCAGCTCTGCTTTGAGTTTTGCATTTTCTTCCACCAGATTATTGGCCCCAGCCGCATCTTTTTTTGTCAGCAACAACCAAAAAATACCGCCGATGCCCACAGTGACGATGCCAAGGATGAGATATTCCATGAGCACGAGCCTAGAGGCGGGGAGGGGAGACGAGCAATAGCGCTGATGCTTGGAGTATGCTTGGATGTACAATTGTACACCCTGTTTTTCTAAACCGTATGCAAGCATGGTTTATTCTTTTTGCCAAAGTAGCCAGTTTTCTTGCGAGATTTCCAAAATCACTTGCATTTTTTTAGCCGGTTCGTAGAATACGCATGTCCGCGCTTCTTTCCATGGCGAAAGACGCTCCTGAGGCCCGGCGCATTCTTTTTTTCGTCCTGTTTCCAACCCACCTTTTATGTCACTCAAGAGGACTCAGAAGAAAAAGATCATTGATAAGAACCGCACACATGCCAAAGATACCGGTTCCCCTCAGGTTCAGATTGCGATCCTTACCAAAGAGATCGATTTCCTGACCAAGCACCTCCAAGAGCATAAGAAGGATCACTCCGCTCGCCGCGGATTGCTCGGCAAGGTCGCTTCCCGCCGCAAATTGCTGACCTATTTGCGCATGAACAAGCCAGAAGAGTATCAGAAGACGCTTGAGGCGCATGAGCTCAAGAAATAAGAGGATCATCCTATGATTACGAAAACGCTCCGAGAGGGGCGTTTTTTTGTATGTTCCATATCGTGATGGAACCGGAAAAACCGCAATGGCTCGCGAAAAATCACGTTATCCGCGTAGGGGTTCCGCATGCGGAACCCCTACGCCATTGATCCAGCCCATATCATGAATGTATGGATCATCTCCGTCATCGCCGTATCGCCATGCGTTTACCAACCCGCAATTACACCCGTCCGGGGTTCTATTTCATTACCATTTGTACCAAAAACCGAATTCCCTGGTTTGGAGATATTCATCAGCAGCGAATGCGATTATCGGACATTGGAAATATTGTGGAACGATGTTGGTGCGAAATTCCTGCACATTTTCGACATATGACATTGGATGAATATGTGGTGATGCCGGATCATATACATGGGATTTTGGTAATGGGGGAACGGGATATGCGATCGGACATGGCGTCCGTTGGTCATGGAATAATTCCCACCACCTTGGCACAAACCCCCGGTCATGAAATTGTGAATATCCCGCGTGTAGGGGTTCCGCATGCGGAACCCCTACACGAATCGCGTCGCCATCATCGCACACAATGGAAATCTGGTTGTTTAGGTGCAATCATTAATCAATTCAAATCAGCGTGTTCGAGGTATATCCATCGGGATTATCCAGATTTTGCGTGGCAACGGGGATATCACGATCGCATTATCCGCCACGACAATTCCCTAGACCAAATCCGCTCGTACATCAAAACAAATCCAAAACGCTGGAAATTGTCTGAATAGAACATTCCCATTCCCTTTTCTCTCAATTCCGCTATACTAACCTCAGATCTTTTGTTCACAGCCCCTCCCTACTCCCTCTCCTGGATTTACGTGAAAGCGACGATGCTTCGTCCCTTCCCTGTGAATCCATGACCGAAAGAGGAAGGGGATTCCTGTGTAGAGACTGCAAACTTGTGGTGAGCGCACCGAACCATTGCACGTCTCTACACATTTTGTACCCTTTTTTCTTTTACTCGTATGAACAAGCCAAAGGAATATACGTTAATGCTGGGCGATGCCCCGCTCATTGTCCGTACCGGACAAATCGCCACGCAGGCCAACGCGTCTGTTATCTGCCAAATGGGCGATACCGTTTCGATGGGCAACTGCACCATCAGTAAGAAAGCACGTGAAAACGTCGACTTCTTGCCGTTGCAGGTGGTCTATCAGGAAAAATACTACGCAGGAGGCAAAATTTCCGGCGGACGCTTCCGCAAGCGCGAAGGCCGTCCCGGTGATGACTACGTGCTCCTCGCACGCGTCATCGATCGCGGACTCCGCCCGATGTTCCCCAAACACCTGCACAATGATATTCAAGTGTTCTGTACCGTGCTGAGCTATGACTTTGAGAACGAGCACGATATCGCATCCGCCAATGCCGCGAACCTTTCCGTTGCTCTTTCCGATTGTCCGGCCGATGGCCCGCTCGGAACGGTGCGCGTGGGCTTGATCGGCGGGGAATTGGTCTTGAACCCTTCCCGCGAGGCAATGCTCAAATCCGACCTCGATATGTTCGTCACGGCTTCCTTGGAGCGCGTGGTAATGATCGAGGCTGGCGCGAAGGAAGTGCCGGAGGCCGATGTGCTCCGTGCGATTGAGTTCGGCAAGAAGTGGGCGCAGAAGATCGCGAAGTTCTTTGCGGATATCCAGAAAGAAATCGGCAAGCCAAAGTTCGAAGTCGAGCCTGCTTACATGCATGAGGAAGGATTGAAGTTCCTCAAGGATTGGGCTCTCCCGACCGTAAACAAAGCGATCAAAGAGCCGATGCCGAAATTGCAACGCCGCGCCATCTTTGATGGCTTGATGGAGCAGGCGAAAGAGAAGCTCCAAGAGAAATTCCCGCCTGTCGAAGGCGATGAGGAGCTTGAAGCACTTTATGCACACGGTGCCTATCTCATGGATAAGGTCATCAAAGGTGAAGTGCGCCGCTTAATCCTCGAAGAGGGAACGCGCATGAGCAGCCGCAAGGTCGATGAAATCCGTCCGATCTCCTGCATCGTCGATATTCTGCCCAAGCGTGTACACGGTTCCGCACTCTTCCAGCGCGGTGAAACGCAAGGTCTTACGACCTGCACGCTCGGTGCGCCTGGCGATAAGCAGTTGGTCGAAGGCATGGAGGGGGAGAAGGAGCTTCGTTACATGCACCACTACAACTTCCCGCCGTTCTCGGTCGGAGAAACATCCAACCGCCTCATGACGGGTAACCGTGAAATCGGTCACGGTAACCTTGCCCAGCGTGGCTTGGAACCGGTATTGCCCAGCGAACAGGACTTCCCCTACACCATCCGCACGGTCACGGAAATTTTGGAGAGCAACGGCTCTTCTTCCATGGCGGCGACCTGTGGCTCGACCCTCGCGCTCATGGCGGCCGGTGTGCCGCTCACGGCTCCTGTCTCCGGTATTGCGCTCGGACTCATCTCCGATGAAGAGAAGGGTCAGTACATCATCCTCTCCGATCTTCAGGACGAAGAAGACTTCGGCGGCGATATGGACTTCAAACTGACCGGTACCGCGAAGGGTGTCACGGCGATCCAGATGGATATCAAGATCAAAGGACTGCCTGATTCCGTCTTCGTGGAGGCATTGGAGCGCTCCAAAGTCGGACGTGCGCATATTCTCAAGCTCATGCTTGAGGCGATCGGCGAGCCTCGCAAGGAACTCTCCCCGTACGCCCCGCGCATTGAGACGATCACAATTGATCCTGCTGATATCCGCCTCGTCATTGGTAAGGGTGGAGAGACGATCCAGAAGATCACCGGTGAACTTGGCGTGGAAATCGATATCGATGACAGCGGTCTTATCTTTGTCACTTCTACGAGTGGTGATGCGATGCAGAAGGCGAAAGAGTGGATCGAAGGCATCGTGGCCAAGCCGGAAGTCGGCAAGGTCTACAGCGCCAAGATCGTCCGTATTATCCCAGGAGTCGGCGCTATCGCCGAATTCCTTCGTGGCAAAGACGGTATGATCCACATTTCCGAACTGCAGTGGGGTCGTACCGAGAGCGTGGAAGATATCGTGCAGGTCGGCCAGGAACTTGATGTGAAGGTTGTGGAGTACGATGCGATGGAAGGCAAGACGCGTCTCTCCCTCAAGCAGATGTCCGCACCTCCCGAAGGCTTCGTGCCTCCCGCCCGCCGCCCAATGGGTGGTGGAGGCGGTCATGGCGGACGCCCGCCGTTCAGACGGTAAATCGGCTTCGATACGTGAATTGAAAACGCCCCTCGTCCGCTTAGGCGGCTGGGGTGTTTTTTTGTATATCGTTATATAGGCCATGAAAACACATTTTGTGTGTGATTTCTCAATATACCGTATGTAGAGACGTGCAAACTTGTGGTGAGCACACCGAACCATTGCACGTCTCTACACGATCAATATCGCAATGAATATCACGATCGTTTTCCCCGTTTCATTTTCGTCCCCGGTTTTACCATTTTCGTAATCTTCAGTTTTAACTCCTTCATCTCCCGCGATGATGCACCGTCTCGGTTAAGGGCGCTCTTCTCCCATGTCTGCAGCAAATTGTCGGTGCTATTGAGCATATTCCGCAGTTCCTGCAGGCTTGGTGCGTGTTTCTGCCAGGGGATTTTGTGGGCTGTCATCGTCTCGAGAGTCATGGTAATGCGTTCCAGCGTTCTGCGGACGGAATCAAAGAGTAGCACTTCGCGCTTGGCATCAATGGTGTAGAGATCGCTGCCGTGATAGAAATCCGGGATTTTCTCGATCAAGCTTTGTGCTTGAAGATAGGCGGACACGAGATTTTCCCAATCGTGAGGCATTAATTGCCCGCGTTTTGCGGATTGCTGGATGAGCCCATCGAAGTCTTTACGAATGACGAATAGGCCGTGCCGGATGTTCGAGAACATGCTCTCGAAGGTCATCCGGTGCATTTCATGGATCGCGATATCCTGCTTGCTGGAGACGATCTTCGCTAAGAAGATGGCCAATGTGCCGAATCCCAGAACGGCTTCCATGGCTGCCAGTCCTTTGGAAATTCCCAGAGGAATAATATCGCCGAAACCAACGGTTGTAGCCGTAATGGTCGAGAAATAGACGCTATCGAGAAAGCGCTCCAGAAGACTAAGATGCTCACCAAAATTCGGCGCATGTCCGGGATAGGTGATGCTCAGGAAGAAATACGTGCAGGCAAAGAGGAGATCGATGCCGATCCAGATCGCAAAGAGTTCTGCATAGGAACTGCGTGTCATGCGTTCAAGTAAACTTAGGCCGATAGGGCGCATCAGGCGTCGCATGGCGGCATAATAGGCCATAGTGGCTTCAGGACCGAATGCGCAGTTGGGCAGATAAGGGCTTGGTATCGTTCGTGAAACTATTGCGACCTGAAGTTGCGGAGAAGAAAAGTGTGGGTTTTTCCATTCATTTGTAAAAATGCTCTTGCATCAGCTTACGGTGATCGTGTATAAATTCCCGGCTTCGCACGTTTACGCGTGCGACTCCTGCTCTTTCCATTTTCGAAAAGACCGCCCCAGCAATGGGTGCGGTCTTTTTTTTGTGTTACAATCCTGCGCATGTCCGATCGCTTCAAGCTCGTCTCCGAAGTATCCCTTTTGCTTATACGCGATGGAAAAATCTGCCTATTAAGGAGATTGAATACTGGATATGAGGACGGAAAGTACTGTTTTATTGCGGGACACAAAGAGGAAGGAGAAACGGCCGTACAGGCGATGGTGCGTGAAGCGAAAGAGGAAGCGGGGATTATCTTGGATACGCACGATGTCGTTCTCTCGCATGTCATGCATCGCAAAGACCGAGGCAACGAGCGTATTGCCTTTTTCTTTACGGCCAATGCATGGAAGGGTGAACCCCGTAATCTAGAGCCCGAAAAGCACGATGATATGGCCTGGTTTTCCGTTGAAACGCCTCCTGATAATATGATTCCTTACATGCGCTATGCCCTGGAGCAGCATGTGAAAGGAGGGCGATATACGGAGTTTGGGTGGTAACAAAAATCCCGCTCCTGTGATGGAGCGGGCAGGATCTGATGATTATTCCCCAGTGGCGTCTGGAGAGGTGTTCGGCCGGAGCTTCATGCTGCTCTCCTCCAGCCCTTTCATGAGGAACTTGCACCGGAAGAGGCCCGGCTTCTGTTCCTGCGGGTCGATCACCGCGAGCAGGCCGCAGCAGGCGGCAAGAATCCGGCAGAACATCTTGAAGTCGTAGGGCGTCTTGCCCTGGAATAACGCCGAGAATTTGTTGCTACCGCCCGATTCGGTTACGAAGATCATGGACTTTCCCTTGCGGGAAATGCTGAAGACCGGCATCTGTGCCTCCTCGAACTCGAAATGGAGCACGTCTTCGTGCTCAAGCAGGGTCGGTGCGCCCTCGATTTCAAGAAACATGGTGCCCTCTTTCTGTGGGGTTGTATGGACAGGTAAATTTTAACGTAGATCCTAAATTTGTCAATTTTCTTATACATCTGAAGCGGAGTTGATCCATTTGGGGTTCAGCAATTCTGTGTTTCCCATTACACTTGTGCGCATGCTAGAGAAAGCCTACGACCCAAAGGCAGTCGAAGACCGCATCTATAAGATGTGGGAGGAGAGCGGGGCGTTTGAGGCGGATGCGAGCTCTGATCGCGAGGCGTTTACGATCAGCATGCCGCCGCCCAATGCCACGGGACAGCTTCATTTGGGTCATGCCGTGATGTTGGCGATTCAGGATGTGTTCACGCGTTTTGCCAGGATGCGCGGCAAGGAGGCATTGTGGTTGCCGGGTACAGACCATGCCGCAATCGCGACCGAGAACGTCGTGATCAAGGCGCTCAAAAAAGACGGCATGCGCGATCCGCGCGCGCAGTTGGGAAGAGAGGCATTGGTCGGAAAAATCGCGGAGTTCGTGGAGGAGAGCCGCGACGTGATCCGCTCGCAGGTGCGCAAAATGGGCGCGAGCTGCGATTGGTCGCGGGAGCGCTACACGATGGACCCGATGTTGAATCGCTGTGTCAATGAAGTGTTCGCGAAGATGCATCGCGATGGGTTGATCTATCGCGGCCACCGGATCGTGAACTGGGATCCGAATCTCCAGACCACGGTTTCCGATGATGAAGTGGAGCGCAAAGAAGAGACAGCTCCGTTCTACACGTTCCAGTACGGTCCGTTCCAGATCGGGACTTCCCGCCCTGAAACAAAATTCGGCGACAAGTACGTGGTCATGCATCCCGATGATGAGCGCTATGCGCAGTACAAGCATGGCGATACGTTCGACTGCGAATGGATCAATGGACCCGTGCACGCGACGATCATCAAAGACAAAGCCGTGGACCCGACATTCGGAACGGGTGTGATGACCATCACGCCGTGGCACGATCCCGCGGACTTCGAGATTGCGGAGCGCCATGGACTCGAGAAAGAACAGGTGATCGATTTCGCAGGCAAGCTCCTACCCATCGCCGGCGAATTTGCAGGGATGAAGATCGAGGCCGCACGTCCGAAGATTGTCGAAAAACTTGCGAGCAAGGGATTGCTCGTGAAGGTTGATGAGAAGTATGTACACAGTAAAGCGGTGAATCAGCGCGGCGGCGGAACAATCGAACCGCAGATCAAGCTGCAGTGGTTCGTGGATGTGAGTAAGCCCGTTGTGCAATGGAAAGGACAGAAGATGAGCCTCAAAGAAATCATGCATGACGTGGTGCATCACAAGGATGTCACGATCATCCCAGATCGCTTCGAGAAGGTGTACTTCCACTGGATCGATCATTTGCGCGACTGGTGTATCAGCCGCCAGATCTGGTGGGGGCATCGCGTGCCGGTGTGGTACAAAGGCGAAGAGACGTACGTTGGTGCGGAGTCGCCGGAGGGCCAAGGTTGGGAGCAGGATCCCGATACGCTTGATACGTGGTTTTCGTCCGCGCTCTGGACCTGGAGCACGCTGATTGATCCCAAGCTTGCGGATGATTTCTTGTTAGATCTGGAAGAACTGCTCAAGCGCAGCCCCGACTTCCAGAAATTCCACCCGACTACGCTGATGGAAACGGGCTATGACCTGATCTTCTTCTGGGTCGCCCGCATGATCCTCATGACGACCTATGCCACGGGGCAGATTCCGTTCAAGACCGTGTATCTTCATGGTCTGATCCGTACCAAGGACGGACGCAAAATGAGCAAGAGCGATCCGGAAACGATGATCGATCCGCTCGATATCATCCCCAAGTACGGCGCGGATGCATTGCGTCTCTCGATGATGATCGGCCAGAGTCCGGGTGCCGATAGCCGTCTCTCGGAAGAGAAGATCGCCGGTTACCGCAATTTCGTGAATAAGCTCTGGAACGCGTCGCGCTTCGTGCTGATGCAGTGTGAACAAGCGGGGATGAATCCGCGTGATCTCTCATTTGATGCATCCGTGATCGGTACGTGCTCTCTCGCAGATCGTGCGATTCTCTCATCATTGCAAACCCTGATCAACGATATCTCGCGCAGTCTTGAGGCATCGCGCTTAAGCGAAGCGGGGGATCGGCTCTATGGATACGTCTGGGATTCGTACTGCGATTGGTATCTGGAGCTTTCAAAGGGCGAAGCCAATGTGAGCGTGCTCGTGCACATGCAGCGCACGTTGCTGCAACTCCTTCATCCATTTTGCCCATTCGTCACCGAAGAACTCTGGAGTCACTTTGCGCCAGATGATGCGAGCTTACTGATTCGTGAGACTTGGCCGGTGGCAAATGAATCACTGAAAGATCCCGGTGCCGAGAAGCAATTGCAACTCCTGATCGATGTCATTACGACCATCCGCAAATTGCGGAACGAGAGTGGTATTGAACCCTCGAAGGAGGTGGAGGTATTGCTCATCGCGGGGGATCATGCGGAACTCTTGCGCATGCAGGCGCTGCATATTTGCCGTATGGCAAAGGTGCGTCAGCTCGATTTTATTTCCAAGCTTCCACCTCAAAAAGAAGTGACAAGTGCTTTCCTGGCGGATGCAGAAGTCCATCTCTCGCTTGAGGGATTGATCGATAAAGAGAAGGAGGTTGCAGCGGCAAAGCAGGAACTGCAGAAGCTCCAGCAATTTGCATCTTCGATTGAGTCGAAACTTTCCAATGAATCGTTTGTGAGTCGCGCTCCTGCTGCAGTGGTGGATGGGGAGAAGGCGAAATTAGAAGAGGCAAAAGCGAAGATGGCGAAATTGGAGGAGAGAGTGAAGATGCTGGGGGCGTAGCGGAGACGCCGGCGTCTCCGCTCCGACGATGTCATGACTCCATCCTTTTAATTTTGCTCAAAATAGACGAATATGATGTGTCGTTTACGCAGCCGGGACACCGGTGTCCCGGCTGCAATTGATCGAATGTTTATTCATAGAGTGGAACCTCCAATCCCGGCCGCGCTGCTTCTTTCGCAAGCAACGAAGAGCCGCGCGTAATCGCCTCGCGCCCGAAGCGGCGACGGACCGTATCGAGCGCGCGCTGGAGTTGTTCATCTGTCTTGCTTTTTTCCATGTCATCGAAAAGCGAACTTTGCACCATGCCCGCGGGTACCAGTCCCCAGAGACACATGCCCGCTTGATTGTAGGAAATATTGGGGTCGAATGTTTCCGTCAAACAAGCGCGCAGGTATGGCGTCAGGGTTTCTTCCGTATTGAAGACCTGTGGCAGACGTTTTGTGCAGCCGTAGTGTTTATAGTCTTTGTCTCGTAACCAGATCGAAACACCCTGGCAGGCCAGCCCGTGTTTCCGCATGCGTAGCAGGACGTATTGTGTATGGTGAATGATGTGCGCCCAGAGCAAGGTTTCGTCCCGTGTGGCGCGAAAGGTGCGGGTGCGCGAGACGGATTTTGGCGGAGTGCGATCGATGCTGACGCCAAAAAGCGCCTCTCCCTTCAGTTCGCGCTGCAATTCCGGTCCTTGTTTGCCGAATAATGTTTGGACGATGGATTCCGCCGCGGTCGCAAAATCCCAGGCCGTGTGCCATCCGTATTGTTCCGTCTGGATTTTTCGACGGTACCCGATTCCGGGGATGGCGGCGGCGGGGCGATCGCGTAAAAACGTTTCGATGGGGATACCGTTGACATTGGCACCGTCGCCGACGTTGGTGTGTTTTCCGTCGTAGAGACGCCCCGCCGGGGCGTCTCTACACGATGGGTGTTTGTCATTGCCGACAACCGTCGCCCCCGCCGGTTTGCGGTATTCACCGGCCATTTTCGCCAATAATTTCGTCGGGCCGACGCCGATGGAAACGGTGATATCGGTTGCGCCGTTGATCCGTCGTTGCAGGTCGCGTGCCCAGACCATGAGATCCACCGGCGTTCCTCCCAGGCAGCTCGTCAGATCTAAAAACCATTCATCGATCGAATACTGCTCCAGAAGCGGGCAGACGTTTTGCAGCATGTCTTCAATCTGCTTGGAGGCGATGCCCGTCTCCCGAAAATCTGATGGCATCTCAAAGGCATTCGGACATAACTTCCGTGCCTCACGCACAGGCATTCCTGTTTTCACGCCGAAGGCTTTTGCCTCGTAACTTGCGGCGATGATGCAGCTGCCGCCCATCCCCAGGGCGAACAGAGGCTTTCCCTTGAGATGAGGATATTTGCGCTGCAACACCGACGCGAAGAACGAGTCCGCGTCTACATGTGCAAACATGATGAAGAAAAAGAAGAAGCGAGAGTGCTTCGTTTTCTCAGTATTTTCGTATCACCCCGCGTACCACGCCTGCCACTTTCAGTTCATCCAGCGCAAATAAGTCCGGATAGGCATCGTTCTCCGCTTGCAGGTAGAACTTGCCTTTATCCCGCTTGAGACGCTTGAGCGTGAATTCTCCATCAAGCACGCCTACGACGATATCGCTGACTTTTGGGGTCACGCCACGTTCCACAAGCACGAGATCTCCTTCGCTAATGCTGGCATTGATCATGCTATCTCCCCGTACGCGCAGGAGGAACGTATTGCTGCGATTGCGCACCAGATAATCTTCCAGTGTGACCAGCTCTTCGGCCTGCTCTTCCGCGGGCGCGGCGAAGCCTGCCGAGATCGGCCCAAACAGCGGAAGCACCAAGCGCGGCGCGGCACTCTCTTCCTGTACTTCAATAATTTTAATTCTTCCCTTCGGATCTTTCTCCAGGAAATGCTCGCGTACCAACGCATTTACGACCTTGGCGATCGCATTTTTACTCCGAACGCCGAAGGCAATCGCGAGATCGGACAGAGAAGGGGAATATCCTTTCTTTCTCTGAAATTCACGGATGTAATTGAGCGTCGTGCGTTGATGCGGAGTCAGAGACATAGAGGCATGGTTGGTACGAACGTCCACCATCATAGGTGTACGGTTGTGCACGGTCAAGAGCAGTGGAGGAAGTTGTGTTGACCTGCTGATGGAGTGAGTAGTTTATAGTGAGTAGTGAGTTGTATTTCATGCAAGTATTTGCCACGAACTTTTTCTAGATACTACTTACTCATAAATCAATGTGATCCAGTTCTTTCCGTGAACTCAGTTCGATATACGTGAGCGTCCAGACAGTTTGCTTGAACACCTGCAGGTAGGCGAAGAAGTAGCTTGCTGCCAATACAAGACCCACCCCCACCAGTCCTGCGATCAGGTAACTGAGTGCCGGCGAGAAGACGAGGGCGAGCAGGAACCCGATGCCGACGACAATGACGGGGATCAGCAGGACAGTGATGGCGTTGAGGACGATGCGCAGTGAGATTACGAAGAGGAGTAACAAGACGAACATGATATGGCTCAGGTGGCTCAGCAGCAGTTTGTAGCTCTGAGCGATGCCGGCACCGATGCTCATTTTGCGCAGCACCACGGCTTCTTCCGCAAAGCCTGCAAATAATTTCAAAGTATTAGAGATACAGAAGATAGCGATGATAACGCCGATGATGCCATACTTGATGTTTCCATCGATATAACGCAAAGTCAGAGACACGCACGTCAATGCCGTTGCCCATCCGCTCAGGACGAACATCTCATGAACCGCAAACAATGGGAAGAAGTTATGAAGGGCCAAGACCATGCCGCCTTTGAGTGGTTCTTTCCGATATGATTTTGCAGCAAGTCCGATGATGGCGCCGCCTGAAAGATGCGGCATGATGAATTCAATGAGGACCAACAAGCCGAAGCCTATGAGAATTGAAAGAAACACGTTGAAGGGCACATGCTCGTAGAGGATGTAAAAATCATCGAACAATCCCACTTCTATTCCTACAATATAGGCATAAATGAAATACACCTGGTACCCCAGCAATTTTACGTTCAGGAGGGTTTCGAAGAACGACGCCGCAAACCCCCAGCGACGCAAGATTTTTTCTTTGGTCGTGATACTCCACGCTTGGGCGATGATCTCGCGAGGGGTCATTCCGGAGGGAGAAGTAGGTTCTGTACGGGAGTGTACGTGTAATCTTTTCCGAGGAGAATGGTCACGGAGCCGGAAGCGGTAACGGCTGGATCGGTTGCCATCACTTCCAGCGGCATGCGCAGCAGGGAGGTATAGAATGACCCGATGTCTTTAGCGGAATCCGATACGCGCACGGCCGAGAGCTCCATGCTGCGGTCTTCCGCATTCTTTACATCGCCGACAGGAAGATCGTAGCGGATGAATTCCGTGGCCAGTTTCCTGCTGCTGCCGGAAGGGGCACCTGCATTGAGGATATCCACCGAAATAGTGGAGAGATACGGCGTGCGAATGCCGAGGAATAACATCGAGAGCGTGCGAATCTGCTTCCAGGTGACCGGATCGGGAGGGATCGAAACAGGGAGCAGGACCGACGCACCGCCGAACATCTCGCGAGGAGGGGCATAGAGGAAGCCTCCGGGGGAAGCCGCAGTCCCATACAGACCTGCCTGATCGTTCAATTGCAGCGAGAGTGTCTTACTGCGATCGAGGGTGGTGCCCATCTCCGCCAGTGCGATCAGCTCGCGCGAAGAAAGTGTCATCTCCACGTGTTCGTTCATGATGTTCAGCAGCGAGAGAAGGCGGTCCGGACGACTGAGAATTCCTTCATTCTTCATCTTTTCGCCGAGCGCAGAGACTAATTGCTGCTGGCGTCCGGAGCGGCTGAAGTCGCTCGTCGAGTGGCGGCTGCGCGCGTATTTCAATGCGGTTTCTCCATCGAGATGTTGTGTACCCGCTTCGATTGAGAAAGTTTCATAACTGTAATTCGGACCGGGATATTCCGTATCGACCAAGGTTTCCGGCACCTCAATATCGACGCCGCCCAGCGCGTCCACCGCTTCCACGAATCCGATGAAGTCCACTTTCACCACATGATGAATCGGCAGCTCGATTATCATGCCAATTTCATCCGCCAGTTCGCGCAGTGCTTTTGCCGATGCTTCTTTGGCCTCCAGCTTTTCCTGAGTTTTCAGAAGATGCTTGTAATCGCGATAGAGCGCATTGATGCGCCCCTTGCCCATGTTCTTGGTGTCGAGCAGATAGAGATCGCGCGGGAGAGAGAGCATGGCGACGGTCTTGCTATTCCGGCCATCAATGCTTGCGATCATCATCGTATCCGTCAGATCGACGCCGTCATGCGAAGCGTCGCCCGTTCCGAGGAGCAGAATATTGGTATGACCGTACTGGTCGACCGGCAATTCGACGCCGGCCACTTTGGCAATATTGTGAAGACTGAGAATCTTCAAGCTCACCAATGCACTGACGGTTCCTGCCAGTAGCACGACCGTGCAGAAAATAACGACGAGAATCAGCGCGACGCGCTTGAGCAGATTCGTACGTTTCTCTTTGAGCTCCTCTTCCTGACGATGTTTTTTCCAGTGGCGGAACCATGCCGAAAACGGACGGTGCAGCCAGCGCATGGCAACAGGAGCCCAGTGCCAAGGAAACGCACGGCGACGCGGATCTTCACCGATGCGACGCACCTGAAAAGACATGCGGAGAGTGTAGCAGGTTGCCTCTTCGAAACGAGGAATTTCTCTGGCGATTTCTGAGGTTTTAGCTGATAGCTTATAGCTTATAGCTGTTAGTCGGTGGTTTCATTATTGAAAGCCATAAGCTGCGGTCCTGCTCCATTGGTTTTTCCAGTCATCCCTCCTATCATGCGCCCATGCCTGCTTCCATTGTCTTCTTTGACGTCGATGACCAAGATCTTCCTGTTGTGAGGAAGACATTTCCCGATGCGGTCTTTCTCCCGGCGGATGCAACTCAGCAGCAGATTGCCGAAAATTGCAAGGAGGCGGAGGTGATTTCGACATTCATCACGACGGCATTTCCGCGTGCCGTTCTCGAGAACTTGCCGCATCTGAAGTTGTTGTGCACCCGATCGGTGGGGTATGACCATCTCGATAAAGCGTATTGCCAAGAGAAAGGCATTACAATCTGCAATGTGCCGGATTACGGATCGCACGTGATTGCGGAGCACGTCTTTGCCTTGTTGCTGGGTACACTACGTCATGTTTTCATTGGAACTGAGCGTGTGCGCAGCGGTGTTTTTGATTATCGCGGATTGCGCGGCATGGCATTGCGCGACAAGACGTTGGGCATTGTCGGGACGGGAAAAATCGGCAAGAGAGTAGCGGAGATCGCGCACGGATTCGGGATGCGGATTCTGGCGCAGGATGTGTATCACAATGCGGAAATTGTGGAGAAGTACGGCGTCACGTACGTGGAGCGTGACGAGTTATTTGCCAAAAGCGATATCATTACGTTGCACGCGCCTGCATTGCCCGATACGAAACATATGATTAATGCCGAAGCGATCGCGAAGATGAAACCGGGTGTGATTCTGGTAAATACCGCACGTGGTTCGTTGATCGATTCGACGGCGCTCCTAGAAGGATTGAACAGCGGCAAAGTCGCCCATGCCTTGCTGGATGTTCTTGAGCATGAATCAAGCATCGCGGCAGACAAAGAACTCGTCCATCATCCGCACGTCGTCACCACCCCGCACATCGCGTTCTACGCCGATGACAGCATCCGCAACATGTATGCGGATTGTTTCGAATCCATCGCCCAATGGAAGAGAGGGGAGAAGCCGGCGCATACGGTTTCGTAACGGCGACGCCGGCGTCGCCGTTACAGCATTGGTTTCCCCATGACCACCCACAACACCCCTACGATAATCGGTTGATGCACCAGATAAATCATCAACGAATGCCGTCCCGGCCAGGTCAGCCATTGGGGAACGGGAGAGAGATGCGGAGCTTGTTTCGCGTGTCGAATGTACACGAAGTGTCCGATGCCAGCGCCCATCAAGACAACGCCGAACCACGGTAGCAATGGGAAATAATCTACGCTGTGGAAACCTGCGTACGGAATGCCGAATGGTATGAGCAGTATTGCTTCCGTTGTCCACGTATTGAGGACGATGCCAAGTGCAATGAGTGCAGTGCCGAGAAAGATGTTTAGTTCTTTTAGGCGTACAAACAGTGGCAGCAAAAGGATCGAGGCGCCGATCAAATGCAGGATGCCAAAACGCACATACGTTTCCGGATCGGCAATCCAGGTGACGAGACTAATGAGCAAACCGAGGCCGATCAGCCCGAATCCGCGCTTGAGATATTTCTGCCAGCGGTTCGCCTTCTCCTTGGAACGTTCAAACGAAATCACAAAACTCGCCCCGACCAAGAGCAAAAATAGCGAGGCAACCGCGCGTGCTGCAATCACCCACCATCCTTCGAAGATCGGCAGATTCCAATGATAATACGTCACCAAATCGAAACAGAGGTGATAGATCACCATCAGGACGATGGCAACGGAACGCAGGACATCAAGTTCGGGGTGGCGCATTTTTTGGAAGATATGCGTATATGCTTGCGACAACGGCGACGACGGCGTCGCCGTTGCGCTTCGATCATCGCGAGGATTTTCCTGCTGATCTCGAGTTACGGGGCCACAACAAATACAACACCGTCGCCAAGATCAGCACGGTAATCATTCGTAGTAACGGCAAAAACGGAATGAGGAAGCCGAAGGAAATGCTGAGGCCGATGAGCGTGAAGGGGATTGCCGTGCAGACTGGACAGAGTAATGCGAGTCCGCCGAAGACAGTGCTGACTCCCGTTGCGCGACGCACGCCTGAGGGGCAGCTGCCATTCCGTCTTTGCCATGCGAAGAGTCCCGCATTGAAGGCGATGAAGAGAACAATGAGTGTTGTGAAGAGGAGTTCTTCAGTATTCACTGGCACACGAACCGGACCGGGGAGCAGTGGAGACAGTAGATCGATCTCCCATGCGAAAAATAGCGCAGTAATGCCTCCGGTGAATATAAAGGCAATCCAGAAAATGCCGGATGTCAGAACGCGTTTCATACGGTTTTCGAATGTGCCGGACATTGCATGGGGCTTGCAAACGCTGAGTCCCCGAAATGCGCGAGCGCGATGGTATAGATCGCCGTGAGCGCGAGAATTCCCGCTATCAACATCCACCATGTTTTCTGCACGCTGATCATGAAATGAGTATAGCAGATTTTCGATCATTCTGGAGAAATAGCTCTTACTTTACCTCTCCCCCCACGGCGCGGCGTATGGGGAAATTCCACGTGCTATTATCAATTGCAGCAGTAGAACGGAATTCCACTCTAGGGCCCATCACGCTAAAGCATGCAGTGGGAACAAGGATATGATCTCCTTTTAGCCATGCCGCATCTCCATCTAAAACTGTGCTTTTAGACATGCTATCCACAGGTGCATTGTGCTCCAATCCCTCAAGCATGAGGCATGCATAAAGAAAACGATCCATGCCCTGTATACAAGGGGAAAGCGCGCATCGTTCTGCTATTTCTGCAGCAATGTAGGAATGTAAGGTTGGCCAATCTTCAGGTTCAGCAGCAGAGTTTGTGAATAATTCTTCTCTCGCGTCACAATGTTGATCGCCCTCAACAAAGAATGCTCGCCAATGAACGGACGGTGCGCTTGCATGATTGATGTACAGTCGATCGACTTCTGTGTGGTATTCGCTGGAGGTATTCGCATGCTCGTTAAGCAGAGTTAAATGTGCTGCAAATTCCATTGGGGGAACGAGAATGAGTTTGGGGTTACGGAGACGTTCAATCGCCTCCCATTGCTCAGGAGAGAATGTGCGTAACACCTTTTCCACGGAGGGGGGATCGGACGGAACAAGATCCGGATACTGCGTATGGAGACGTAGCCAATACGCACTCTGCCGTTCATAGGCAATCGGGGCCTCCACCCAGGCGCGCATAGCGATGCGAATACATGCCACGTCTCGCGCAATGCGGGAGCGGGGATCATCGTGATCTTCAAGCCAATCGGCAAATACCAGACGATTTGTAGCGTCATCCGGATTTTCCGCAATCGCCTTAAGAAATGCTTGTTCGTTGGCCATGTGTTTAGAACAAGAAACAATATATATTATAACATATTTGAAATATTTATGCAATATAACAAAAAGCGCCCCGTTTGATGGGGGCGCCTTCGTACGAGTGAATCGTAGCAACGATTACGCTGCGCGGCTTGACATAAAGCAAGCTTTGCAGAGAACCGGCTTACCGCCTTCCTCGACAGAGCGAGGCTTGAACGGAACCTGGCAGGCTGCGCCACACTGGGCACAGACGGCATCGTGCATTTCGCGAGTACCGCGCTCGTTCTTGCGAGCATTGCGGCAATCCTTGCAGCGCTGGGGAGCGCTCAAGTTCTTGGACGCGTAGAACTCCTGCTCACCATCGGTGAACGTGAAGTTAGCGCCACAATCGCGACAAACGATCTGCTGATCGGCCATAAAAAGAAAGAAAAAAGGAGATAAATGTCAGGTGCCTCCTTTTCTGTTTCTCGGGGACCGATAGGACGGATACGAAGGACGCTGATGTCACTATTGTACAGATATGGTGTTTTATGTCAATAGAGAGATTAAAAGCTGTCAAAGAGCAAAATCTCGACAATGCAGCTGACCTTAGTAAGGTCAGCTGCATCTAAAGCAAGGTATTGGAAGAATTGTATTCCAATGCATCCTGCACCATTTGATAACAAAAACAGCGGACCTTATGTAAGGTCCGCTGTTTGAAAGACAAACGAGATTTCTTATTTCAAGTTTACCTTTGCGCCTGCCTCTTCAAGCTTCTTCTTCATCGCTTCGGCATCGGCTTTGGCAACACCTTCTTTGACCATCTTCGGTGCACCGTCAACAAGTGCCTTGGCATCGCCGAGAGCGAGACCCGTCACTTCACGGACGACCTTGATCACGGCGATCTTCTGAGCACCTGCATCGGCGAGTTCGACGTTGTAGGAGCTCTTCTCTTCAGCGGCTCCTGCATCGCCGCCAGCGGCAGCACCACCGGCCATCGCGACCGGAGCAGCGGAGATACCGTAGGTGACTTCCATATACTTCACGACGTTGTTCAGAGAAACGACGTTGAGCTTTTCGAGGGCGGTGATCACTGCCTTCTCCTCTGCGGAAAGCTCGATGGTAGCTGTATCAGACATATAAATGGGGAAAAATAAGAAGTAGGATAAGAAGGATTAGGCAGCGGGAGTCTCCGGTGCAGCGGGTGCGGCATCGGGAGCGACTTCCGTTGTGGCAGGGGTGGATTCTGCTGCTGATGCAGCAGGAGCAGTTTCTTCAGGTGCTTTGGGGGTTTCGGCAACAGGGGCAGGTGCAGCAGGAGCAGGTGCTTCTTTCTGCTTCGCGAGTTCTGTAAGTCCGCGTGCGAAGGACGTAAGCGGGCTGTTGAGCATAGCGGCGAACATGCCGAGCAATTGCTGCTTGCCTGGAATCTTGGCGATGCTGATGGTTTCTTCTTTGGAGAGGAGCTTTCCTTCAAATACACCTCCGATCAGTTCGACTTGGGGGTGATCTTTTCCGAACTTGAAGGCGATTTGGGCGCCGCTCAACGGATCTTCGTAGCTGAAGATGCAGGCTACCGGGCCGTCCAGGTTATCGTCGCCGATTTCCGGGAGTCCCAGTTCTTTGGCGGCAATGCGCATGAGAGTCTTCTTGCCGACTTTCATTTCGGCGTTGCTCTCTTTCAATTTGCTGCGGAATTCGCTGGCATCCTTCACGTTCATGCCGATGTAGTGGGCAAACATGATGGACTGCGCCTTGGACATTTTGTCCTTCAGCATGGCGAGCAGTTCGACTTTCTGTGCACGTGAGACGGCCATGGGAAATGGGGAGGAGTGGCAGAAATGAGGAAGGGAATTGGATATCACCCTTCGATGCGTCCGCCTGTGGCGGACTTACTCAGGGTGATTTGGCCTTCGGTTCGCTTCGCTCACTCTTGGCCAAATCAAAACGCTGGTTCCCTTTGACCGGGAGACCAGCGAGGTACACGGCACGAATCACCAAGCCGGAGCCGGGTGGCCGATGCTGTATACCTCGGAGGGGCTTACGTTCGGCCTGCGGCCTAGTGCCCTCGGTCTTCGGTCAGTACGCATTCTAATGATGAACTTTTTTCTGTCAACGGAAAACGGTAAGGATTTTGCCAGAAACTGTCAGGAGGGACGTCTGCATGGTTCATTTGGTATTCTGAGAAGATGTTCTGTGGACATTCTTTTTTCGTGATATACTTCAGCGCCATGCCTTCCCTCGTCCTTGATCGGCGGGTAGAAGAAGAGTTTAAGCGCTTACTGGGGCAGCTCGCAGTTGCAGGTCAAAAAATAGAGTCAGAACGCGTCTTAGAGGCGTGGCAATGGGCCATTCAGCTTTACGGAGATCGTCAGCATAGTTCGGGGCAGTCGTTGCTGTCGCATGCAGTAGCGGTACTTGAGCGCTTACTGGCGTTTCGTCCTGATGAAGAGGCGGTGATTGCGTGCTTGTTGCAGCATGTGATTGATGTGGAGGAGCAGGGCTTGGAGCAAGTGCAGAAACGATTTGGGTTGCGAGTGAAAACCATGATCAGCGGCGTGCATTTGCTTTCACACGTCTCCGCGAACAACCGTCGCATGTCGATGGATCATCTTCGCCTGATGTTTTTGCAGGTGTCCGATGATATGCGTGTGATTCTGATTGCGCTCTGTGCGCAGAGTTGTTTGCTCGATCGGCTCAGCGCATTTCCTCCCGATGAACGGCGGAGAATTAGTCAGGACTGTCTTACGCTCTATGCGCCGGTTGCCGCGCGCTTGGGTATTTACTCGTTGAAGCATTCATTTGAAGCACGCGCATTTCCGATCGCGTATCCCACCGATAGCGAACATATCCTGCAGCAGGTACAGGATATTCATCGGCAGTACGGAGATTTTCTGGAAGGAGCGGTGCAACGCATGGAGGCGTTTTTGGGGGAGAACGGTATTCCCGCACGCGTCGAAGCACGCGAGAAGCAGGCGTACAGTATTTTCCGGAAAATGCAGGACAAGAGCATCAGTCATGTTTCTGAGCTATACGATTTGTTCGCATTGCGCGTGATCGTGAGAGACGAAGCGACGTGTTATCAAACGCTCGGACTGTTGCATCGCATCGGGTTGCCGGTGCCGCAACGCTTCAAAGACTACATCGCGTTCCGCAAGCCCAACGGTTACCAGAGTTTGCATACCACGTTGATGAAAGTTCCCGGGATGCCGGAGCATCTCCGTATTGAAGTACAGATCCGTACCGAAGCTATGCATCGCGAGGCGGAGTTCGGTATCGCGGCACACTGGAGTTACAAAGAAGGCGGGCAGAGTTCCTCCAAAGAACAACTCTCACGTGCCCGTGCGTTTCAACAGGCGATTGAGAAAGGAAAAGAGAATGCACTCGGTTCCTCCATGTTCGTACTGACCCCGAAAGGGGAGATTATCGACTTGCCTGAGGGGGCGACCCCGCTCGACTTCGCGTTCCAAGTGCACACCGATCTCGGCATTTCATTCCGTTCCGCGCGCGTGAACGGACATGTGGTTCCCATGACGCGTCAGTTGGAGAATGGAGATATTGTGGAAATTCAGCGTTACCGCGAACCGCGTCCGTCGCCGCGATGGGCGATGTTGCTCAAGACTGCCGCTGCACGATCTCATCTCAAAAAATATCTCGCGAAGCGTCAGACATCGTTAGACCTTCCTGTGACTGCGAAGCCAAAGGAGGAATCCAAGAAGAAGCATGCCGCTAAAATCCTTCCGCAATCTTCGGTTGCAACGGTCGTCAGTGAAATCCCGATGCCGATTCGCTTTGCGAAATGCTGTAAAGCGGATGCCACCAAAAAAGGCGCGATCGTCGGCATCGTCTCGCGCAGTGGGAACGTTCACATCCATCGCGCTGCGTGCACGCTCATCAAGAAGGGGAATCCAGGAAGGAGAGTGAAGGTGAAGTGGGCGTAAGTCTTACGCAACAGCACATGAATATCATTGCAGCGGACCTTACGTAAGGTCCGCTGCAAAATAATTTACAATTTCTTACGATATGGTGAGAATCATTCCATGATTTCCGTATCCGTTACTGCCGTGCTGGGGACGCTACATCTCCTCTGCATTCCTGGCATGAGGAACTCTATTCAGCAGGGGATGAAAGAATCTTTGGAAGAATGTGAAATGCAGATTGATTTATAACATCACTTAGCGGACCTTACGTAAGGTCCGCTACGAACAAATGTGATGATTCTTCAGGCGTGATTCGTCCGAAAAGAAAAAAATAAAAAAACCTCTGCGTGGGGTACACGCAGAGGAGTCTCTTTGATGGGCGATCAGCGAGCATGCTTCTTGAACCAGTCCACATTCTCGATGAGGTCTTGCACGATGACCGCAGTCACCGCCTCGCATCCTTCCACAATAATCTTGCAGTCGAAATTTTCCAGAATGACCCGGCTGTCGGGAAGGAAGATGACCGTATCCTTCGTCCTTGCGATGACGATGGGTACCAGCAATTCGTCCCTGTTCTGCAGGACCATCGTGGAGCAGTTGGACAGCAGTTGGCCTCTGGTGAGTTCGACTCTCGTTGCCAGGCAGTAGTCGAACGCTTGGTCGCCATGGCGCAGATGGTGATACAGATGGAGTGTCCACTGGATTGCGAGCCGTTCATCGGTTCCAGAGAGGAGCCGTTCCGTCTCTGTTGCCACCGTTGCCCACGCGTGCAGCATTGCCGTGACGTGCTGCAGTTCAGGTTCTTTGTGGTCAGTTGAAAACCTCACGGCGAGATGCGTTCTTCGCACGAAATCCTCCTTTCAAAGAGCGTTGCCAGCACAAGCGCTGGTCCGGTTACAATAAATACTTTTTCTGAATGAGTCAATATTCATCTTACGCCAACAACTCCTTCATCAACTTCTCCACCGTCGTCCGCCACACAATCTCCTGGTAGAGCGAGCTGCCGGGTTGAAGCTGATTCTCGGCCTGCTTCTTTTGA